>NZ_JBFUIU010000056.1:0-22791 GCF_056401695.1 Variovorax sp. P4_D9 | reverse complement strand
ACTCCGGCGCGCTGCCGATCGAACTCGACGTCAGCCAGATGAACATGGGCGACGTGGTCGAGCTGCGTCCCTACGAAGGCAAGGCGCTCAAGGACGGCAAGGTGATCGCCGAATTCAAGGTCAAGAGCGACGTGCTGTTCGACGAGGTGCGTGCCGGCGGCCGTATTCCGCTGATCATCGGCCGCGGCCTCACGGCCAAGGCGCGCGAAGCGCTGGGCCTGCCGGCCTCGACGCTGTTCCGCCTGCCGGTCAGCCCGGTCGACACCAAGAAGGGCTACTCGCTGGCCCAGAAGATGGTCGGCCGCGCCTGCGGCCTGCCGGAAGGACAGGGCGTTCGCCCCGGCACCTACTGCGAGCCGAAGATGACCTCGGTCGGCAGCCAGGACACCACCGGCCCGATGACCCGCGACGAGCTGAAAGACCTGGCTTGCCTCGGCTTCAGCGCCGACCTCGTGATGCAGTCCTTCTGCCACACGGCGGCCTACCCGAAGAAGGTCGACGTCAAGATGCATCACGAGCTGCCGGACTTCATGGCCACCCGCGGCGGCGTCTCGCTGCGTCCGGGCGACGGCGTGATCCACAGCTGGCTCAACCGCCTGCTGACGCCCGACACGGTCGGCACCGGCGGCGACAGCCACACCCGCTTCCCGATCGGCATCAGCTTCCCGGCCGGCTCCGGCCTGGTGGCCTTCGCGGCCGCCACCGGCGTGATGCCGCTCGACATGCCCGAATCGGTGCTGGTGCGCTTCAAGGGCAAGATGCAGCCCGGCGTGACCCTGCGCGACCTGGTCAACGCGATTCCGCTCTACGCCATAAAGCAGGGCCTGCTGACGGTCGAGAAGAAGGGCAAGAAGAACGTCTTCTCGGGCCGCATCCTCGAGATCGAGGGGCTGCCCGACCTCAAGGTCGAACAGGCTTTCGAGCTCAGCGACGCCTCGGCCGAGCRCTCGGCCGCCGGCTGCACGGTGCACCTGAACAAGGAGCCGATCATCGAGTACATCAACAGCAATATCACGCTGATGCGTTGGATGATCTCCGAGGGCTATGCCGACGGCCGCACGCTGGCGCGCCGCATCGCCGCGCAGGAAGCCTGGCTCAAGGATCCGCAGCTGCTCAAGGGCGACGCCGACGCCGAGTACGCCGCCTTGATCGAGATCGACCTGGCCGACATCCACGAGCCGATCGTGGCCTGCCCGAACGATCCCGACGACGTCAAGACGCTGTCGGACGTGGCCGGCGCGGCCATCGACGAAGTGTTCATCGGTTCCTGCATGACCAACATCGGGCACTTCCGCGCGGCGTCCAAGCTGCTCGAGGGCAAGCGCGACATCCCGGTCAAGCTGTGGATCGCACCGCCGACCAAGATGGATGCGCAGCAGCTCACCGAAGAAGGCCACTACGGTGTCTTCGGCAATGCCGGTGCGCGCACCGAGATGCCGGGCTGCTCGCTGTGCATGGGCAACCAGGCGCAGGTTCGCGAAGGCGCGACCGTGATGTCGACCAGCACGCGCAACTTCCCGAACCGTCTCGGCAAGAACACCAACGTGTACCTCGGCAGCGCCGAGCTGGCCGCGATCTGCTCGCGCCTGGGCCGGATCCCGACGAAGGAGGAGTACATGACCAACGTCGGCGTGATCGACGCCTCCAGCGAACAGATCTACCAGTACCTCAACTTCGACAAGATCGACGAGTACAGGGACGTGGCCGACAAGGTCGCTGCCTGATCTCCCCGTCGCCTTCGACCCCCAGAGCCCTGCCCGCGCGGGGCTTTTTTCATGGCAGCGGGCGCAGGCGCTTCAGCGACCGGCCAGGGCGCGCAGTGCGTTCGCTGTCTGCGCATCGGCCGGAAAGAAGGATTCGACCGCGAGCTCCTGCAGGGTGACGTCGACCGGCGTGCCGAAGATCGTCGTCGTGCTGATGAAGCTCAGCACGCCCTGGGGCGTCACGAGCTGGAAGGGCACGACCACGTGCGAGAGCTCGCCGCCGGCGCCGGGGGCGTCGTGGCTCACCTGCGGCAGCGGGTAGGCGGCGAGCTCGTCGTGCAGGGCCGACAGCCCGGCGTCGCCGGTGGCGGCGATCTGCTGCTGCAGCCGTTCGAGCAGGTGGTTCCGCCACTGGGCCAGGTTGGCGATCCGGGGCGCCAGCCCTTCCGGATGCAGGCTGAGCCGGAGCACGTTGACCGGTCCTTCGAGCAACTGCGGCGCCGCGCCAGCCATCAGCATCGGCACCATCGCGTTGTGCGCCACCAGGTTCCAGTGGCGGTCGACCGCCAGCGCAGGGAAAGGCTCGTGGCCCTTGAGCACCAGGTCGACCGCGCGGCGCGCCGCGGCCATGGCCGGATCGTCCAGCGAGCGCTCGCGGTACATCGGCGCGTAGCCGGCCGCCACCAGCAGGGCGTTGCGCTCGCGCAGAGGCACCTCGAGCCGTTCGGCCAGGCGCAGCACCATCTCGCGGCTCGGTTCGGCGCGGCCGGTTTCGACGTAGCTCAGGTGGCGGGTGGACACCTGCGCTTCGTTGGCCAAGTCGAGCTGGCTGAGGCGGCGATGCTGGCGCCAGTGGCGGAGGTGGGCGCCGAACGGGTCGGCCGCGGTCGGTGCTGAGGCGCGAAGGGAGTTCATGGCCGCCATCCTAGTGAAACGGCGCAGGAAGGCCATGACCTCCGGGGTCATCGACCGGTTGCCGCGGCGCCGGGATCATCGATCCCAACGCGGCAGGAAGGGCCCGCCGCGCAGAACTGAAGGAGTCCACCATGTCCGTCTTCGCTTCCCCTCGTTTCCTGTCCCGTGTGATGGGCGCCGATGCCGTCTCCTGCGCAATCAACGGGGCGCTGCAGCTGCTTTTCACCGCCGCCCTGGCCCGCCTGACCGGGTTGCCGGCGCCGCTGCTGCTGGCTACCGGGGTCTTCCTGCTGGCGTATGCAGGTGCCGCGGCGTGGATGGCCGCCCGCGCGCTGCCGCCGCGCCGGTGGATCGGCCTGGTGGTGGTCGGCAACTTCGCGTGGGCCGCGGCCTGCGTCGGACTGCTGGCCGTCGCGGGCGCTTCGGTCAACGCATGGGGCTGGGCCTGGGTGCTGGCCCAGGCGCTGGTCGTGCTGGTGCTTGCCGAACTGCAGTGGATGGGCCTGCGGCACACCCGGGCGACCGGGCCGGGCCCGCTGCCAGCCTGAGCCCGAAGCGCGTGCGGGCGTGCGCTTCGACTGCAGCTGAGGTCATCGAACCCTGCTATCTTTGGAGAGCTTCCACGAACCAAGGAGTTTCTTCATGGCCAAAGCACCGGCTCACGCCTTCGCCTCTACGCTCAAGACCTTCAAGACCACATCGGGCAAGGCCGGCAAATACTGGTCGCTGAAGGAACTCGCGAAGCAGTATCCCAACGTCGACAAGCTGCCGGTCTCGATCCGCATCGTGCTCGAATCGGTGCTGCGCAACTGCGACGGCCAGAAAGTCACGGCCGAGCACGTCGAGCAGCTGGCCAATTGGGCGCCCAATGCCGAGCGGACCGAGGAGGTGCCTTTCGTCGTCACGCGGGTGGTGCTGCAGGACTTCACGGGCGTGCCGCTGCTGGCCGACCTGGCGGCGATGCGCAGCGTCGCGCAGTCGCTCGGCAAGTCGCCCAAGACCATCGAGCCGCTGGTGCCGGTCGACCTGGTGGTCGACCATTCGGTGATGGTCGACCACTACGGCACGCCGAAGGCGCTCGACCTCAACATGAAGCTCGAGTTCCAGCGCAACAACGAGCGCTACCAATTCATGAAATGGGGCATGCAGGCGTTCGACACCTTCGGCGTCGTGCCGCCGGGCTTCGGCATCGTGCACCAGGTCAACCTCGAGTATTTCGCCCGCGGCGTCTACAAGAGCCCGAACGACAAGGGCGACCCGCCGGTCTACTACCCCGACTCGCTGGTCGGCACCGACAGCCACACGACGATGATCAACGGCATCGGCGTGGTCGGCTGGGGTGTCGGCGGCATCGAGGCCGAGGCCGCGATGCTGGGCCAGCCGGTGTACATGCTGACGCCCGACGTGGTCGGCTTCGAACTCACCGGCACGCTGCGCGAAGGCGTCACCGCCACCGACCTGGTGCTCTACGTGACCGCCATCCTGCGCGGCGAGAAGGTGGTCGGCAAGTTCGTCGAATTCTTCGGCCCCGGTGCCGCCTCGATCGCGGTGCCCGACCGCGCCACTATCGGCAACATGGCGCCCGAATATGGCGCCACGATGGGCTTCTTCCCGGTCGACGAGATGACCGTGGCCTACTTCAAGGGCACGGGCCGCACCGACGCCGAGGTCGAGCGCTTCGAGGCCTATTACAAGGCGCAGGGGCTGTTCGGCATGCCGGCCCCGGGCGAACTCGCCTACACCAAGATCGTCAAGCTCGACCTCGGCACCGTGTCGCCCAGCCTGGCCGGCCCGAAGCGTCCGCAGGACCGCATCGACCTCGGCCACCTGGCGACCAAGTTCTCCGAGCTCTACAGCAAGCCCAACGAGGCCAACGGCTTCAACCAGCCGGCCGACACGCTGACGCTGCGCTACCCGCTGACGCACGCTGGCCGCGGCGGCGAGAAGGAGGCCGCCGCGCCGCCGCCCGGCGCACCGCGCGCAGAGGTCGAGATGGTTGCCAACCGCTCGACCAAGGCCGCGGCCCACGTGGCAGCCAGCGCGCCAACCGCCCCCAAGGGCGAGGTGACGATCGGCAACGGCGATGTGCTGATCGCCGCCATCACCTCCTGCACCAACACCTCGAACCCGAGCGTGATGCTGGCCGCCGGCCTGCTGGCCAAGAAGGCGGTCGAGGCCGGCCTCACGGTCAAGCCGCACGTCAAGACCTCGCTGGCGCCGGGGTCGCGCATCGTGACCGAGTACCTCGAGAAGGCCGGCCTCTTGCCCTACCTCGAGAAGCTGGGCTTCTACCTGGCCGGCTACGGCTGCACCACCTGCATCGGCAATTCAGGCGACCTGACGCCCGAGATCAACGAGGTCATCACCAAGAACAACCTGATCGGCGCCGCGGTGCTGTCGGGCAACCGCAATTTCGAGGCCCGCATCCATCCCAACCTGAAGGCGAACTTCCTGGCTTCGCCGCCGCTGGTGGTGGCCTTCGCGATCGCCGGCAACGTGATGGTCGACCTCATGACCCAGCCGGTGGGCAAGGGCAAGAAGGGGCAGGACGTCTACCTGGGCGACATCTGGCCGAGCCCCAAGGAGATAGACGAGAACCTGCGCTTCGCGATGAACGCCAAGGCCTTCCGCCAGAACTACGAGCAGATCAAGGACAAGCCGGGCAAGCTCTGGAGCAGCATCAAGGGCACCAAGGGGCAGGTCTATGACTGGCCCAAGTCGACCTACATCGCCGAGCCTCCATTCTTCGAGGGCTTCAAGATGAAGCCGCACGCCACCGATGCCGGTTTCACTGGGGCGCGCATCATGGCGCTGTTCGGCGACTCGATCACCACCGACCACATCTCGCCGGCCGGCTCGATCAAGGAAAGCTCGCCGGCGGGCATCTGGCTCAAGGCGCACGGCGTCTCGAAGGCCGACTTCAACAGCTACGGCTCGCGCCGCGGCAACCACGACGTGATGATGCGCGGCACCTTCGCCAACGTGCGCATCAAGAACCTCATGATCCCGGCCGGCCCCGACGGCTCGCGCGAGGAGGGCGGTCTGACGCTGTTCCAGCCGGGCAACGAGAAGATGTTCATCTACGACGCCGCCATGAAGTACATCGAGCAAGGCGTGCCGACGGTGATCTTCGGCGGCGAGGAGTACGGCACCGGCTCATCGCGCGACTGGGCCGCCAAGGGCACGCAGCTGCTGGGCATCAAGGCCGTCGTGGCGCGCAGCTTCGAGCGCATCCACCGCGCCAACCTGGTCGGGATGGGCGTGCTGCCGCTGCAGTTCCGCGGCGCCGATTCATGGGAGAGCCTGGGCCTGACGGGCGGCGAGAAGATCGACGTCGTGATCGGCGGCGAACTGAAGCCGCAGATGGACGTCAAGATCGTGGTCCATCGCCCGGACGGCACGCACCAGGAGGTCACGGTGCGGCTGCGCATCGACACGCCGATCGAGGTCGATTACTACAAGCACGGGGGGATCCTGCCTTTCGTGCTGCGCCAGTTGCTTGCCGCCTGACCAGCGACTGACCCCGGGGCGGTTCTGCACAGGGACCGCTCCATCCTGAGGGATTCTTGTGCCAGATCACCCCAAAACCCGGAGTTTTCGAGAATAATTCTCATTTTGAGTTTTCTGGATTCCGCGGGTGACCACAATGAACGGCGCGGCCTCGGCCGCCATCAGCCTCGATCAGCTTCCCAATCACCAGTGGGCCACGGTGCTCGACGTGCTTCGGCCCGAGGAGGGCGAAGGCCGGGAACTGGTGTTGCGCTTGACCGAGATCGGCTTCGTGCCGGGCGAGGCCGTGCGCATCGTCGCCACCGGCCTGCCGGGCCGGGAGCCGCTGGCGGTTCGGCTCGGCCACACCACCTTCGCGCTGCGTCGGCATGAGGCCTCGCTGATCCGCGTGACCCCGGGGGCGGTCGGCCATGGTTGAAGCGACCCTCCAATTCCAGCTCGGCGCCGCCGTCTCGACCAGCCCACCGGAGCGCATCGCGCTGCTCGGCAATCCCAACTGCGGCAAGACTGCGCTGTTCAACCTGCTCACGGGGAGCCGCCAGAAGGTCGCCAACTACGCGGGCGTGACGGTCGAGCGCAAGGAAGGGATCCTTCGAACGCCTGCCGGCCGGCGCGTCTTCGTGCTCGACCTGCCGGGTGCCTACAGCCTCAATGCGCTCTCAGCCGACGAGGCCGTGACGCGCGACGTGGTCACCGGCAAGAGCCGGGAGGCACTGCCCGATCTGCTGGTGTGCGTGACCGACGCCACCAACCTGCGCCTCAACCTGCGACTGGTGCTGGAGGCCAAGCGCCTCGGCCTGCCGATGGTGGTGGCGCTCAACATGACCGACATGGCGAAGAAGCAGGGCATCGCGGTCGATAGCGCCGCCTTGTCGCGCGAACTCGGCGTGCCGGTGATCGAGACCATCGGCGTTCACAGCGGCGGCGCCCAGGGCCTGCTCGAGGCGCTCGACGCCCCGGTGGCCGCCGTCCTGCCGCAGCCCTGGCATGCGCCCGACCTCGACCAGGTGCTCGACACCCAGCGCGAGGTGCGCCGCATCCTGGGCCTGGCCGTGCGCGAGCCGGTCGGCAGCCTGGCCGCCAGCGATCGCATCGACCGCGTGGTGATGCATCCGGTGTGGGGCATGCTGGTGCTGGCGGTCACGATGTTCCTGATGTTTCAGGCCGTATTCAGCTGGGCCGCGGTGCCGATGGACGCGATCAAGGACGCCACCGCCGCCTTCGGCGAACTGATCAAGCACGTCCTGCCCGAGGGCATGCTGCAGAGCCTGCTGGTGGACGGCATCATCGCGGGGGTCGGCGGCGTCATCGTGTTCCTGCCGCAGATCCTGATCCTGTTCCTGTTCATCCTCGCTCTGGAGGATTCGGGCTACCTGCCGCGCGCCGCCTTCCTGCTCGACCGCGTGATGGGCACCGTCGGACTCTCGGGCCGGTCGTTCATCCCGCTGCTGTCGAGCTTCGCCTGCGCCATTCCGGGCGTCATGGCCACCCGCACCATCAGCAACTGGCGCGACCGCATCACGACCATCATGATCGCGCCGCTGATGACCTGTTCGGCGCGGCTGCCGGTCTATGCGCTGCTGATCGCGGCCTTCATCCCGGCGCGCACGGTGGCCGGGGTGTTCAACCTCCAGGGCGTGGTGCTGTTCGCGCTGTATGTCTTCGGCATCGTCTCGGCGATGGCCGTGGCCTGGGTCATGAAGCGCTTCCGCGACAGCCAGCAGCGCTCGCCGCTGCTGATGGAGTTGCCGGCCTACCGCTGGCCCAACCTGCGTAACCTCGCGCTGGGTCTTTACGAGCGGGCCTGGATTTTCATCCAGCGCGTGGGCACGATCATCCTGACCCTGACCATCCTGCTGTGGTTCCTGTCGACCTTCCCGGCGCCGCCCGAGGGCGCCACCGGCCCGGCGATCCAGTACAGCCTGGCGGGCATCATCGGCCGCGGCCTCGAGCAGGTCTTCGCGCCGATCGGCTTCAACTGGCAGATCTCCATCGCGCTGGTGCCGGGCATGGCGGCACGCGAGGTGGCGGTGGGTGCGCTGGGCACTGTGTATGCGCTGTCCGCCACCGGTGACGACGTCGCCGGCCAGCTCGCACCGCTGATCGCCGGCAGCTGGTCGCTCGCCACCGCCTTGTCGCTGCTGGTCTGGTATGTTTTCGCGCCGCAGTGCATCTCGACCTTGGCCGCCGTCAAACGCGAAACCGGCGCCTGGCGCTATGTTTGGATCATGGCTGGCTACTTGTTCGCGCTCGCCTACATGGCGTGCTGGATCACCTACCGGGTGGCCCTGGCACTCACAGGAGGATGAGATGACCCAACACATCGTCGTTGCACTGATCGTTGCCCTGGCGGCGGTCTACACCGTCTGGCGCTGGATACCCGGTAGCTGGCGCCGCGCGGCGGCCGGCCGGCTGGCCGCCGGATCGCAACGCGCGGGCCTGGTCGATGCCGAACGCGCCCGGCAGCTCGCGGCGTCGCTCGGCAAGGTGTCGGGCTGCGGTGCCTGCGACAGCTGCGGCAGCTGCGGCACGGGCGACAGCGCCAAGGCCGACGCGCACGACAAGTCTTCCGCCAAGCCCGCGCGCTGAGTGCGCTCGATGTCGGCACACATCCTGATCGCAGGCGGCGGTATCGCGGGCCTGGCGAGTGCACTGGCGCTGGCCCGGCGCCGCCACCGCGTCGAGCTGCTCGAGCAGGCCGTGGCCTTTGGCGAGGTGGGTGCCGGCATCCAGCTGGGACCCAACGTGACGCGCAGGCTGCAGTCGCTGGGCGTCTGGGAGGCGCTGGTGCGGATCGCGGCGAGGCCCGACGCTCTGGTGGTGCGCAGCGCCACCGACGACCGCGAGATGGCCCGCCTGCCGCTCGGCAACGCGATGCTGCACAGCTACGCTTCGCCCTATTTCTGCGTCCATCGCGCCGACCTGCACGCGCTGCTGCTGGCGGCGGTGCGTGGCACCGGGGCGGTCACCCTGACGACCGCGGCGAGGGTCACCGGCGTGGTCGCGCGCGACCATGCGGTCTGCGTGTCGAGCACCGAGAGCCGCGCCTGGGAGGGCGATGCGCTGGTCGGCGCCGATGGGCTCTGGAGCACAGTGCGGCCGTACCTGCTTCAGGATTCGCCTGCGCGCGCCACCGGCCACACGGCCTGGCGCGCGCTGGTCGACCAGTCGGCCCTGCCGGCGTCGCTGCGCAGCACGCAGGTCACGGTCTGGCTCGGGCCGCGGCTGCATGCGGTGGCCTATCCGGTGCGCCGTGGCGATGCACTCAACGTGGTGGTGCTGGCCGAGTCGGCACCGGCCGGCGATGCGCGCGACTGGGACCAGGCCTCCAGCCTGGCGGCGCTGCAGGCCGCCACGGGCCGTACCGGCGCCGGCCTGCAGGCGCTGCTGGAGGCGGTGCCGGGCTGGCGCGCCTGGACCCTCAACGACCGGCCACCGCTCACCGCTGCGTCGCAGATGGCCGGCGAGCGCATCGCACTGGCCGGCGACGCCGCGCATCCGATGCTCCCGTATCTTGCGCAAGGGGCGGGCATGGCGATCGAGGATGCCGTGGCGCTGGCGGAGGCGCTCGACGGCGGCGACGCGGCGGCCGTTCCGGCGGCGTTCGCGCGCTACGCCGAAGCGCGCTGGCAGCGCAATGCCGAGGTCCAGGCCCGGGCCCGTCGCAACGGCGAGATCTTCCATGCCACCGGGCTGCTGCGGGTGGGCCGCGATGCAGCCCTGCGCCTGCTGGGTGCGCGCCTGCTCGACGTCCCCTGGCTCTATGAAGGCTAAAGTTCGAAGCTCTGCAGGTGGTCGACGCGCTTGGTGAGGCCGGCCGGCCCGAGGTAGTGCGTGAGCCTGCCCGCATGCACCTCGACCAGCGCGGCTTCGAGCTCGGCGAGCATGCCGACCCGGGCCGCTGCGTAGGCGCTGGCCAGGTCGTCGTGGGACTGCGCATAGGCGTCGGCGATCAGCCGCGCGGCGGCCGGCGCACCACAGGCCACGCATTCGGCGATGGCGGTGGCGCTGGGCGTGGCGCCGCGCTCCAGCAATAGGCCGATCAGTTCGGGCGAGACCGCGCTGTCGATGGCGTCGAGCGCGTCGCGCGCTACGGGTGCGCCGGCGCGCACCAGGGCTTCCGCCGCGTGATGGGCACCATGGCTCAGGGCCAGGTCGGTGGCGATCGCGCTGCCCAGCAGCGGGCCGTCGAGCGCCACCTCGGCGGCTGCGAGCTTCTGCACCAGCACGGGGTCGTCGGTCGCGATCGCATGGCGCAGGGCGACTCGCGCCAGCGGCGCGACCTGGCCCAGCGTACCGGCGGCGAGCGGTGTGCGCCAGTCGACCATGGCGCTGCGATAGAAGGCGATCAGCCGGTCCATCGTTTCGAGCGGCAGTCCGTGTTCCTGATGGCGCTGGTCGAGGTACTCGAGCAGCGTCTGGCCGGTGAAGTAGTCGTCCGCCGGCGCCAGCGGGTCGTCGTCGAGCTGCAGCGCCTCGAAGGCCGCGGACAGATCGTGGGCCACGGTGGTCATGCCATCCTCGTGCATTTCGTGCGGCCAGGGCGCCGGCAAGCCCTGCTTCCAGGCCAGCACGTGGCCGTAGTCGGGGCCGGGCTCGACCACGGCGTAGACGCGGTCGCTGTCCTCGAAGCCGCCGAAGGGCAGCAGCGTCAGCTTGCCGTCCCAGGGCTCGCCGCTGTCCGCGGCGGCCTGCTGCGCACCCTCGCGCTCGTGGTCGATCCACCCTTGCAGGTCGCGCGGGCCGTCGCTGCCGTTCCAGAACAATTCGTTCCAGACCACCGTCTCCTCGTTGCCGTTCATGTGGAGGTGGAGGTCGTAGTCGATGCGGCCGCCGGCGCTCAGGCGCCACAGCGCCAGCAGCTCCGGCGGCAGCGGCCCGGCGCACAGCGCCTGGACCGCCGCGATCTGCGCCTCGGTCATCGGCGGCTGGGCGTCGAAGATCACGCGCCGCGCGAACAGCACGATGCCATGCGAGCGCAGCTGCGCGAGTTCCTCATCGCCGAAGTAGTCGTTGTCCATCCTCGTCTCCTCGTTGTTGTGATGCGAAGCCGGCCGGCGCGGGCTGGGGCTGCCTAGAGATCGGTTCGCAACTTCCAGATTTCAGGGAACAGCACCACGTCGAGCATCTTGCGCAGATAGCTTACGCCGCCGGTGCCGCCGGTGCCACGCTTGAAGCCGATCACGCGCTCGACCGTGGTCACGTGGCGAAAGCGCCAGAGGCGGAAGGCGTCCTCGAGGTCGGTGAGTTCCTCGCCGAGCTGGTAGAGCTCCCAGTACTTCTTCGGCTCGCGGTAGGCGACCAGCCAGGCCTGCTCGACGCCGTCGCTCGATTCGTAGGGCTTCGACCAGTCGCGCTCGAGGTGGTCGGCCGGAACGTCGAGGCCGCGGCGCGCCAGCAGGCGCAGCGCTTCGTCATAGAGCGAGGGCGCACGCCAGGCGGCTTCGACCTCGGCCAGCAGCTCGGGGCGATGCGCGTGGGGCTTCAGCATGGCGGCGTTCTTGTTGCCGAGCGCGAATTCGATGCAGCGGTACTGCCAGCTCTGGAAGCCGCTGGAGGCGCCGAGGTAGGGCCGCATGGCGCTGTATTCGGGCGGCGTCATGGTCGCCAGCACGTCCCAGGCGTGCACCAGCTGCTCCATGATCCGCGAGACCCGCGCCAGCATCTTGAAGGCGCTGGACAGGTCGTCTTCGGCGATGGCGCGGATCGCGGCGCGCAGCTCGTGCAGCATCAGCTTCATCCAGAGCTCGCTGGTCTGGTGCTGCACGATGAAAAGCATCTCGTCGTGCGCCGGCGAGCGCGGATGCTGCGCGCTCAGTATCTGGTCGAGGCTCAGGTAGTCGCTGTAGCTCATCGAGGCGCTGAAGTCGAGCTGCGCCTTCTCTTCGTGGACGATCTGTTCGGTGCTCATGAAAATTGTTCCTCAGGTGACCGCGAGCTTCTGGTTGAACTCGGGCCGTTTCCATTCCTCGCGCTCGAGCACTTGCACCAGGTGCTCGACCGCGTTCCATACGTCCTCGAAGCCGAGGTAGAGCGGCGTGAAGCCGAAGCGCAGGATGTCCGGCATCTGCGCGTCGCCGGCGCGGAAGTCGCCGATCACGCCGCGGGCGATCAGCGCCTGCACGATCGCGTAGGCGCCCGCGCCGCCGTCGCGGAGGGCCAGGCAGACCTGCGAGCCGCGTTGTGCATGCGCGCGCGGCGTCACCAGCGTGAAGCGGCCGGCGCAGCGCTGCTCGACCAGCGCGATGAAGGCGTCGGTCAGGGCCAGCGACTTGCGGCGCAGGGCCGCCATCGGGCCCCGTTCGCCGTCGATGGCCTCGGCGGCCAGCACGGTGTCGATCCCGCACTCGAGGCCGGCCAGCGCGATGATCGGCTGCGTGCCGCAGAGGTAGCGCGCCACGCCGGGTGCCGGACGGTAGTGCGGCGTGAATTCGAACGGCGCCGCGTGGCCCCACCAGCCCGAGAGCGGCTGCGCGAACTGGCCGGCGTGGCGCGTGTGCACCCAGACGAAGGCCGGCGCGCCGGGTCCGCCGTTGAGGTACTTGTAGCCGCAGCCGATCGCGAAGTCGGCCTCGTTGTCGTTGAGTGCGACCGGCACCGCGCCGGCACTGTGCGCGAGGTCCCAGACCGTCAGCGCGCCGGCCGCGTGGGCGGCGGCGGTGAGGGCCTTCATGTCGTGCATCGCGCCGGTGCGGTAGTTGACGTGGGTCAGCATCAGCACGGCGACCTCGTCGGTCAGGGCCGCCGGCAGCTCGCCGGCGTCGATCAGCTTCAGCGCGAAGCCGCGCTCCCGGCAGATCGACTCGGCGATGTAGAGGTCGGTCGGGAAGTTGCTGCGCTCGCTGAGCACGACGCGGCGCTTCGGGCTGGCGTCGGGCGTCGCCAGCAGCACCTGGCTCAGGGCCGCGAACAGCACCTTGTAGAGATTGATCGAGGTGCTGTCGGTGCAGACGACCTCGCCCGGTGCGGCGCCGATCAGCCGCGCGACCTTGTCGCCCAGCCGCTGCGGCAGGTCGAACCAGCCGGCGCTGTTCCAGGAGCGGATCAGGCCGTCGCCCCATTCCTTCGCGACCACCTCGGCAATGCGGCCCGGCGCGGATTTCGGCAGCACGCCGAGCGAATTGCCGTCGAGATAGATCACCCCATCGGGCAGGTGGAACTGGTCGCTGAGCGCGGCCAGCGGATCTTGCGCGTCGAGGCGCTTGCAGTCGTCGAGGGTCATGGGATTCCTGGGTGGAGTTCGCGCAGCACGGCGCGCACGGGGGAGGCATCGGCACTGACCAGCTTGAGCGGCAGGGCGATGAGTTCGTAGTCGCCCTCCGGCACCTCGTCGAGCACCAGGTTCTCGAGCACCCGCAGGTCGAGCCGGCGGATCACCTGGTGGCTGTCGAGGGTCTTGCTGTCGGCCGGGTCGATGCTGGCGGTGTCGATGCCGACCAGCTTGACGCCGAGGGCGGCGAGGCGCTCGATGGTGGCGGGCGCGTAGGCGGCGAGGTCGCCGTCCCAGTGCTCGACGGGCGCCCGCCGGTAGGTGCGCACCAGCACGCGCGGCGGCGGGTCGGCCAGCGCATGTGCGATGTGCTCCCACTCGATCAGGGGGCCACGTTCGATCGCGTGGATGACGCGACAGCGGCCGAGAAAGGGTGCGAGGTCGACCGCGCCGATGGTGGCGCCCGCAGGGTCGTAGTGCAGCGGTGCATCGGCGTGCGCGCCGACGTGCGGCGACAGGCTGATCTCGCTGACATTGACCGGGCAGCCGGGCGAAATCGTCGCCGCCCAGCGCTGCCGGTAGGGCGTGTCGCCCGGGAAGACCGGCGCGCCTTCATGCACCGGCGGCGAGATATCCCAGAGTCGTGAAGTCATGGCGCAAAGTTAGCGCCATGCGGGAGACCGTGGTGTCGGTAATTTCCAACAGCCCGGAAACAAGGATGCAGCCTGTTCAGCCGAGGCGGCCCAGCAAGAGGAACTCCATCAGCGCTTTCTGCACGTGCATCCGGTTCTCGGCCTCGTCCCAGACCACCGACTGCGGGCCGTCGATGACGTCGGCCTCGACCTCCTCGCCGCGGTGCGCCGGCAGGCAGTGCATGAAGAGGGCGTCGGGCTGGGCCACCCGCATCATCTCGGTGTCGACGCACCAGTCGGCGAAGGCCGCGCGGCGGGTTTCGTTCTCGGCCTCGTAGCCCATGCTGGTCCAGACGTCGGTGGTCACCAGGTCGGCGCCCCGGCAGGCTTCCATCGGATCCTTGTAGACCTGGTAGCTGGCGTTCGAGCGCAGTCCGGCGACCGACTGGTCGACCTCGTAGCCGCTCGGCGTGCTGACATGCACCTTGAAGCCCAGGATCTCGCTGGCCTGCAGCCAGGTGTTGGCCATGTTGTTGCCGTCGCCGACCCAGGCGACCGTCGTGCCTGCAATCGAGCCTCGGTGCTCGATGAAGGTGAAGATGTCGGCCAGGATCTGGCAGGGGTGGAACTCGTTGGTCAGGCCGTTGATGACGGGCACCCGCGAATGAGCCGCGAAGGCCTCGATCTTGGTCTGCTCGAAGGTGCGGATCATCACCAGGTCGACCATCCGGCTGATCACCTTGGCGCTGTCCTCGATCGGCTCGGCGCGGCCCAGCTGGCTGTCGCCGGTGGTCAGGTGCACCACGCTGCCGCCGAGCTGGTACATGCCGGCCTCGAAGCTCACGCGCGTGCGCGTGGAGGCCTTCTCGAAGATCATCGCCAGCGTGCGGTCGACCAGCGGCTGGTGCTTCTCGTAGGCCTTGAACTTCTTCTTGATCAGCGCCGCGCGCGCGAACAGGTGGGTGTATTCGTCGGCCGTGAAGTCCGAGAACTGCAGATAGTGCCGAAGGGCTGGCTTGTCGCTCATTTCTGAGGCTCCTCGAGGAAGGCTTTCACCAGCGGCGCCAGGATCGCCACGATCTCGTCGGCTTCGGCGACGCTTAGGATCAGCGGCGGCACCAGGCGGATCACGCTGTCGGCGGTCACGCTGAGAAGCAGGCCGGCCTCGCAGGCGCGGTTCAGGATCACGCCGCAGGGACGGTCGAGCTCGATGCCCAGCATCAGGCCCTGGCCGCGGATCTCCTTCACGCCGGCCAGACCGCCGAGCTCGCGCTCCAGCGCCGCCTTGAGGTGCCCGCCCACGTTGGCCGCGTTCTCGAGCAGCTTCTGCTCTTCCATGATCCGGATCGTCTCGATGCCGGCGCGCATCGCCAGCGGGTTGCCGCCGAAGGTGGTGCCGTGGTTGCCGGGGCCGAAGATGTGGGCAGCGCGCGGGCCGGCGACGACCGCACCGACCGGCACGCCCGAGCCCAGGCCCTTGGCCAGCGGCATCACGTCGGGCAAGATGTCCGCCCACTGGTGCGCGAACCACTTGCCGGTGCGGCCCATGCCGCATTGCACCTCGTCGATCATCATGAGCCAGTCGCGCTGGTCGCAGAGTTCGCGCACCTGGCGCAGGTATTCCCAGCGCATGGGGTTGATCCCGCCTTCGCCCTGGATGGTCTCGAAGAACACCGCGACCACGTTCGGATTGCCCTCGGTGGCCTTCTTGAGCGCGGCGAGGTCGTTCAGCGGCACGCGGATGAAGCCCTCGACCAGCGGACCGAAGCCCTGCTGCACCTTGGGATTGCCGGTGGCCGACAGCGTGGCGATGCTGCGGCCGTGGAAGGCGGCTTCGTAGACCACGATCTCGGGCCGCTCGATGCCCTTGTCATGGCCGAACTTGCGCGCCAGCTTGAGCGCGGCCTCGTTGGCCTCCAGACCGGTGCTGCAGAAAAACGCGTTGGTCAGGCCCGACAGCTCGCACAGCTTGGCCGCCAGCTGTTCCTGGCCCGGCACGTGGTAGTAGTTGGAGCTGTGGATCAGCTTGGCGATCTGGTCCTGTAGCGCCGGCACCAGTTCGGGGTGGTTGTGGCCCAGCGTGTTGACGGCGATGCCGCCGAGGCCGTCCAGGTAGGCGCGGCCGTTGGTGTCCCAGACTCGGCAACCCTGGCCGTGCGACAGCGCGATCGGCAGGCGACCGTAGGTGTTCATGACGTGGGGCGACGAGGGGGCGGCAGTGGCGCTCATGCGGATCTCCGGAAAAGGGAACGCGGATTCTAGGCGTCCGCTTCGTGCGCATCGGTGAGGATTGCGCATCACACCAATGCCCCCAGGCATGTCGCCCGGGGGACCCCCGGCTAGAATCTTGTGCAGCGCAGCATCAGCTCGCGCTTTTCTCTCGCCAACAGATGGTCTCTCCAAACGCCAAAGAAATCTTCATCCAGGGCATCACCCAGGATGGCCGGACATTTCGTCCCAGCGACTGGGCGGAGCGCCTGGCCGGCGTGATGTGCTCGTTCCGCCCGGGCGGACCGCAGCCCGGCAGCCACCTGAATTACTCTCCCTGGTGCGTGCCGACCGTCATCAATGGCATCAAATGCGTGGTGGTCAACCGGGAACTGCGTGATGCCGAGCCGATGGCCTGGGACTTCTGCGTCAACTTCGCCCGCGACAACGGCCTGCAGGTGGCCGAGGCCTGCCTGGTGCCCGATGTGCCGGAGAACGCCAAGTCCGGTGCCTTATAGCGCCAGGCCCCTCGTCCGTTCGCCCATGAAAAAACCGCCCGAAGGCGGTTTTTCACTTTGCTGCAGCGCACCCCGATCAAACGGCGGACTGGCGAACCAATCCGGGCTGTTTGCCTGAAAGCGTCAGGCGGCGACTGCCTTTTCAGGGGCGAGGGCCAGGGCCTTGACCTTGGCCGACAGGCGGCTCTTGTCGCGGGCGGCCTTGTTCTTGTGGAAGATGCCCTTGTCGGCGACCGTGTCGACGATGCTCTGGGCCTTCGCGAAGGCTTCCGTCGCCTTGGTCTTGTCGCCGGCCAGCACGGCCTTCTCAACATTCTTCACGGCCGTGCGGTACTTGGAGCGCAGCGAGGTGTTCGCGGCATTGAGTTTGACGTCCTGGCGGACGCGTTTACGGCCCGACGCGAGGCGCGGGTTCTTCTTCTTGGGCTTGGCGGATGCCATATTCAGTGTTCCTTGTGTGTCTGGGGATGATGCAGCAAAGCCCTCCATTATAGGCGAGAAGCGCCAAGCGCCCCGACCCACCAAAAAGAGCACCTGCGGACGCCTACACTTCTGCCCCGTGTCCCTGTTCAAATCCGCCTCCACCGTCTCGCTGCTGACGCTCGCCTCCCGGGTGACCGGCCTTGTCCGCGACGTCCTCATGACCTCGGTGTTCGGCGTCAGCGCGATGACCGACGCCTTCTACGTCGCCTTCCGCATCCCGAATCTGTTCCGGCGCGTCTTCGGCGAGGGCGCCTTCAGCCAGGCCTTCGTGCCCGTGCTGGCGGCCTCCAAGACCGAGCACGGCGATGCCGGCGCCAAGGCGCTGGTCGACCATGTGGCGACGCTGCTGACCTGGACCCTGGTGGTGGTCTGCACGCTGGGCGTCGTCGGGGCGCCGCTGATGGTCTGGGCCATGGCCAGCGGCCTCCAGCAGAATCCCCAGGGCTTCGACGCCGCGGTGGTGATGACGCGCTGGATGTTCCCCTATATCGGCTTCATGTCGTTGGTGGCACTGGCCGGCGGCATCCTCAACACCTGGCGCAAGTTCGCGGTGCCGGCGGCCTCGCCGGTGCTGCTGAACCTGGCGCTGATCGCCGCGATCGTGCTCGGCGCGCCGCTGTTCCGGCGCTTGGGGCTGGAGCCGATCTACGCCCAGTGCGTGGGCGTGATGGTGGGCGGCATGCTGCAACTGGCGATCCAGATTCCGGCCCTGCGCGGGCTTGGCATGCTGCCGCGCGTCGGCGCCAGCTTCGGCGCGCTGCGGGACGCCTGGACCGACCCGACCACGCGCCGCGTGATGCGGCTGATGCTGCCGGCGCTGATCGGCGTCAGCGTGGCGCAGATCTCGCTGCTGATCAACACCCAGATCGCCTCCCACCTGGTGACCGGCAGCGTCAGCTGGATCACCAACGCCGACCGGCTGATGGAATTTCCGACCGCCATGCTGGGCGTGGCGCTCGGCGTGGTGCTGATGCCGCAACTGGCCAGCGCCCGCGCGGCCAGGGATGATGCGCGCTACTCCGCGATGCTTGACTGGGGCCTGCGCCTGGTGGTGCTGCTGTCGGTGCCGTGCGCGCTGGCGCTGCTGGTCTTTGCCCGGCCGCTGGTGGCGGTGCTGTTCCACAACGGCGCTTTCACCGCGCTGCACGTGCAGCGCACCAGCCTGGCGCTGATGGGCTATGGCGTCGGCTTGGTCGGGCTGGTGGCGATCAAGGTGCTGGCGCCCGGCTACTATGCCAAGCAGGACACCCGCACGCCGATGCTGATCGCGGTCGGGGTGCTGGTGCTGACCCAGGTGCTCAATGTCTTCCTGGTGCCGCTGCTGCAGCATGCGGCGCTGACCCTCACGATCAGCATCGGCGCGCTGGTCAATGCGCTGTGGCTGCTGGTCGGGCTGATCCGCCGCGGCAGCTACCAGCCGGCGCCGGGCTGGGGCCGCTTCGTGCTCCAGGTGCTGGTCGCCTCCGCGGTGCTCGGCGTGCTGCTGGTCTGGGGCGATCGCCATTTCGACTGGATCGGCTTGCAGGCCCAGCGCCTGCTTCGCATCGGCCTGCTGGCGGCCCTGGTGGCCGGTGGCGCGCTACTCTATTTCGCGGTGCTGGCGATGACCGGCCTGAAGCTTCGCAGCTTCGTGCGCCGCTGATCCGCCGGGGTGCCTTGACGGTCCCCGTCCGCTCCTCTACAAAGCCACATGACGTTCAGCTTCACGACGCCCACCGCTCTCGAATACTTCGAATCGCTGGTCAAGAGCGACGAGCAGTTTCCGCTGCTCGAGGCGGCCGCCAGCCTGGCGCAGGACGAGTATCCCGAGCTCGACGTCCAGCAGGTGCTGGGCGACGTCGACCAGCTGCTGGCGCGGCTCAAGCGCCGGCTGCCGGCCGACGCGGCCCCGCTGCACCGGCTGCGCTCGCTGAACCAGTTCTTCTTTCACGACCTGAGCTTCGGCGGCAACGTCAACGACTACTACGACCCCGACAACAGCTATCTCAACGCGGTGCTGCGCACCCGGCGCGGCATCCCGATCTCGCTCGCGGTGCTGTGGATGGAGCTGGCCCAGGGCTTGGGGCTGCAGGCGCGCGGGGTCGGGTTTCCGGGCCATTTCATGCTCAAGGTGACGCTGCCGAAGGGGCAGGTGGTGATCGATCCCTTCACCGGAAAATCGCTTTCGCGCGAGGAGCTCAGCGAGCGGCTCGAGCCCTACAAGCGCAGCAATGGCCTGGTCGGCGACTTCGACGTCCCGCTGGGCCTCTATCTGCAGCCGGCGACGCCGCGCGAGATCATAGGTCGGATGCTGCGCAACCTGAAGGAGATCCATCAGGCGCAGGAAGACTGGCAGCGTGCGATTGCGGTGCAGGACCGGCTAGTCGCGCTGCTGCCCGAAGCCTGGGGCGAGCACCGCGACCGTGGGCTGGCGCATGCCGAGCAGGGCAATGCCGTGCTCGCGGTGCGCGATCTCGAGACCTACCTCGCGCACGCCGAGGACGCACTCGACCTCGATGCCATCGCCGAGCGCGTCGCGGCGCTGCGCCGGGCGGAATTCTGATGGAGCCGGTGAAGGCGCCGTTGGCCGACCTTGGAACGCGGCACCAGTTCCACGGCGTCCAGCCGGTGCTGCCGGTGGCCGATGCGGCGCGGGCCGCGCGCTATTTCTGCGATGTGTTGGGCTTCGAACTCGACTTCATCGCCGGCGAGCCGCCGAGCTATGCGCGGGTCAAGAAGGGCGACCGCACCTATGGCGATCCTGTGTACCTGCGGCTTTGGCAATGCGGGCGGCGCGAGGCCAACCCGTGGCGCGGCGAAATCGTGATCCATGTCGGGCAGGACATCGACGGCCTGCATGCGGCCTATGTCAAGCGCGGCGTCGATGTGGTCGAGCCGCCGATCTCCCAGCCTTGGGGCCTGCGCGAGTTCGCGATCAAGGAGCCCGACGGGCACGTGCTGCGTTTTTGCGGCTATCTCTGACCCTCCGACGGCGAGCCGGCCAATCCGAACTGGCGCCAGGCGCGGCGCAGCTGGGTGTCGGAGCCGAAACCTGATAATTCTGCCGCGCGCGTGACGTTGGCGCCCGATTGCAATGCCAACTGCGCCGTGGCGAGCCGCAGCCGGCGCAGGTAGGCCAGCGGCGCCACGCCGGCGTGTTCGTCGAACAGGCGCGTCAGGTGTCGCGGTGAGGTGCGGGCGACCTCGGCCATGCGCGGCACGGTCCAGTCGGCCTGCGGCTCCTCGCTGACCGCGTCCTGCACCCGGTGCAGCGCCGCGTGCAGGTGGTTGCGGTAGGCCAGGAAGGGCGACAGCTCGGGATCCTGGGGGCCGCGCCGCATCGCGACGACCATGGTCTGCGCCACCCGCGCCGCCAGGGTTTCGCCGCAGGCCTGGCCGATGCGGTGCAGCATCAGGTCGATGCCGGTGGTCACGCCGGCGCTGCTATAGAGAGGCGAGTCGAGCACGAAGACCCGGTTGGCGACGACGTCGCAGCGCGGCTCGACCGCTTGCAGTTCGTGCAGGTGATGGTGGTGCGTGGTGGCGCGCCGGCCGGCGAGCAGGCCGGCGTGGGCCGCGAGCAGCGTGCCGGCGCACACGGTGACCAGCTCCAGCCGGCCGGCGTCGAGCCGCAGGCCGCGCAGCCAGTGCAGCAGGGCCCGCGCTGGCGCGTTGTCGACGTCGATGGTGGCACCCGGGAGGCCGACCAGCACCACCCATGTCGGGACCGTCCAGTCCGATGGCAGGGGCTCGAGCCCCGCCAGCCGGACGCCGACCGAGCTGGCCACATCCGGCTCCGGGCTCGCGAACACCAGGTCGAAGCGCGGCGTCAGCCCGGCCGCCACCCGCAGCTGGTTGGCGATGCGCAGCGCCTCCGCCGGACCGGCCCAGTCGAGCACCAGGCTTTGCGGCAGCAGCGCGAAGACCACCCGGATGGGAACTAGACCCTTGTCCACATGACGTCCATCTGCCGCGCGGTGCGCAGCGCCAGCGCTTCGCCGGCCAGCCGAGCCACGAGGTGCAGGCTCATGTCAATTCCGGCCGTGATGCCGGCCGATGTGACGACACGGCCCTGGTCGACCCAGCGCACGCCTTCCCGGACGTCGAGCGTCGGGAAGCGGCGGCGCAGGTCGTCGATGTCTTCCCAGTGGGTAGTCACGGATTCCCGGCCCTGCAGCACGCTGCTGGCCRCCAGCAGGAAGGCGCCGGTGCAGACCGAGGCGGTGATGCGGGCTGTGCGGCTGGCGCCGGCGATCCAGTCCCGCGTTGCGCTGCAGGCCATGGCCGCATCGACCACGCCGCCCGGCACGATCAGCAGGTCGACCGCGGACGCGTCTTCGAAGCTGCGGT
The DNA here is from genome assembly GCF_056401695.1 of Variovorax sp. P4_D9. NCBI lineage: Bacteria > Pseudomonadati > Pseudomonadota > Betaproteobacteria > Burkholderiales > Comamonadaceae > Variovorax > Variovorax sp. P4_D9. The sequence continues at coordinate 1,283 of NZ_JBFUIU010000056.1, read as the reverse complement.
CCRGCAGCACCTGGAGGCCGGCCCGCATGCGCACCGGCGCCCTGCTGCGGGCGACGCAATGGACCTCGAAAGGCGGTGGTGCGCCGGCCGCATCGCGCTGGTGCATGCGGACCGCGGTCGTGAAGACCTCGTAGGGGCCCGCGAGGTCCAGCGCCTCGACCTCGTCAAAGGCGAGGATCGCGACCCGCAGCGTTTCGGTCATTGCGTTCACCGGCGCGATTCCGCAAGCCGCTCGAGTGCCTGGCCGACGCCGCAGACGGTGGCGAAGCGGCCGTCGAGCACCGTCGCGGTGTGCGCCTGGATGTCCGCCGCCGACAGCGGCAGGCCGTCGGGCTGCGCCATGTCGAAGGTCAGGGTGGCCTCGGTCACGTAGTCGACCTGCCAGCCGAGGTCGGAGGCATGGCGCGCGGTGGTCTCGCAGCATTGCTCGGTGCGAATGCCGCTGACCACCAGCCGCTCGATGTGGTTCTGGGTCAGCCAGACGTCGAGGCCGGTGCCGACCAGGGCACTGTGGCGGCGCTTGGTGAAGGTGGCGGCTGCTTCGAACGGCGCCAGGCCTTCCAGCAGCCGCACGTGGCCGGACTCGACCGCGAAGGCATTGCTCGCGACCGCGGGCCCATCGCTGTGGAAGATCCGGACGATCGGGGCGCCGGCGGCCGCGAAGCCCTCGATCAGCCCGTTCTGCGCCGCCAGGTAGGCCGGCAGGCCGCGTTCGTCGAAATAGGGGCGGTGGCGGAACGACTCCTGGACGTCGATCACTATCAGACAGCTGGCCATGGGCGGCATCTCCGGGTTGGAAGTGGATGATGATCCCAATTTTCCTGGGCTGCTGTCGGTCCGTCCGTGCCGCCGCGGACCGGAATCGATCACTTTCGGACATCGAACGAGGCTAAACCAGCGCCGCCGCCTTCAGTTCCTTCTTGAGATACGCATAGAACAGCGGCGCTGCCACCAGCCCGGCCGGCCCGAACACCGCCTCGGCGATGAACATCACGGCGAGCAGTTCCCAGACCGACATCTGCGTGCGGCTGCCGACCACCTTGGCGTTGATCAGGTACTCGGCCTTGTGGATCAGGATCAGGAAGGCCAGGCAGACCAGCGCGGTGAGCGGCGACACCGACAGCCCGACCAGCGTGATGACCGTGTTGCAGATGAGGTTGCCGACGATCGGCACCAGCCCGGCGACGAAAGTGAGAGTGATCAGGGCCGGCGTGTAGGGCAGTTCCATGTGCCACGTCGGCAGCAGGAACAGCAGGAAGAGGGCGGTCAGGAAGGTGTTGAAT
>NZ_JBFUIU010000055.1:0-22909 GCF_056401695.1 Variovorax sp. P4_D9 | reverse complement strand
ACATGGAGGCGGTGGAGAGCAAGAACCATTCGGAGAACGTCTCGCGCGTGCTCTACCCCGACGACTCGACGCCCTCCGGCCGCGAGCTGCGGCTGCACCAGGAGTACTTCTTCGTCAGCGCCAGCGTGCAGGACCTGCTGCGCCGCTACCTGCGCAACCACACCGACTTCGACGCCCTGCCCGAGCAGGTCAGCATCCACCTCAACGACACCCACCCGGTGCTGGCCGTGCCCGAGCTCATGCGGCTCCTGATCGACGAGCACGGCCTGCCCTGGGACACCGCTTGGGCCCACACGCAGAAGGTCTTCAGCTACACCAACCACACGCTGATGCACGAGGCGCTCGAGACCTGGCCGGTCGAGATGTTCGGCCGCATCCTGCCGCGCCACCTGCAGATCCTGTTCGACATGAACTCGCGCTTCCTGGCCGAAATCACGCAGGCGCACGGGCACGACGTCGAGTTGCTGCGGCGGCTTTCGCTGATCGACGAGTCGGGCGAGCGGCGGGTCCGCATGGCCTATGTTGCGGTGCTCGCCAGCCATTCGATCAACGGCGTCTCGGGGCTGCACTCGGAGCTCATGAAGCAATCGATCTTCGCCGACTTCAACAGGCTCTTCCCCGAGCGATTCAACAACAAGACCAACGGCGTGACGCCGCGCCGCTGGCTGGCGCAGGCCAATCCGCCGCTGGCCGCGCTGCTCGACGCACGGATCGGCCGCGGCTGGCGGCGCGACCTGACGCAACTGCAAGCGCTGCGGCCGATGGCACAGAAGCCGGCCTTCGTGCGCGCCTTCCGCCATGCCAAGCGCGAAAACAAGCTGCGGCTGGCCAACTGGATCGACGAGCACCTGCGCATCGACATCGACACCGATGCGATGTTCGACGTCCAGGTCAAGCGCATGCACGAGTACAAGCGGCAACTGCTCAACGTGCTGCACGTGGTCACGCGCTACCACCGCATCCTCGCGGAGCCGGACGCCGGCCATGTGCCGCGCGTGATCGTGTTCGCGGGCAAGGCGGCGTCGGCCTACCAGATGGCCAAGCTGGTGATCCGGCTGATCAACGACGTCGCGAAGGTGATCAACGAGGACCCGCGGGTCGGCAAGCTGCTGAAGGTGGTGTTCCTGCCGAACTACAGCGTCAGCCTGGCCGAGGTCATCATGCCGGCGGCCGACCTGTCGGAGCAGATTTCGACCGCGGGCACCGAGGCCTCGGGCACCGGCAACATGAAGTTCGCGCTGAACGGTGCGCTGACCATCGGCACCCTCGACGGCGCCAACGTCGAGATGCGCGACAACGTCGGCGCCGAGAACTTCTTCATCTTCGGCAACACCGCGCCCGAGGTCGCCGACATCCAGGCCAGCGGCTACCACCCGCGCAGCATCTACGAGGCCGACCCGGCGCTCCAGCGCACGCTGGACAGCATCCGCGACGGCCTGTTCTCGCCCACCGAGCCGGCGCGCTACCAGCAGATCTTCGACGCGCTGGTCAGCTGGGGCGACCACTACCTGCTCTTGGCCGACTACGCGAGCTACATCGAGGCGCAGGGCAAGGTCGACGCGCTGTACCGCGATGCCGACGCCTGGACGCGGATGGCGATCCTGAACGTGGCGGGCATGGGGGAGTTCTCGTCGGATCGCACGATTGCGCAGTACGCGCACGAAATCTGGCACACGCGGCCGGTGGCCCTGGGCGGACCGACTACCGTTGAGGCCAGTGCTACTGCTGCGGCTGCAGGTTGATCGCCTTGGCGATCGCGCGATAGCGCTCGATGTCCCCCGCGTACTCGCGCGACAGCGCCTTCAGCGTCATCGGGTCGGCAGGCGTGCTGCCGCCGGCCGCGATGGCCTGACGCACCTCGGGCTTTTTCAGCGCCTCGGTGGCCACGGCGTGAATTCGAAGCGCCACGTCCTCGGGCACGCCCTTGGCGACCTGCAGGCCGGACCATCCCCTACAAGCTGTCGGTGGTTGCGAACCGCGCCTCGCAATCGTTCGGCCGCCTGTTCGAGATCCGGCGTCGAAATGTGCGAGAAGATCCTCCCCGAAGCTGCGAAGCGCGAGGCCTGGTTCCTGTCCGCGCTCGATGACCACGAGCACAAGCAACTCGACATCATTCTCGACAAGCTGATGAGGCGCAGCCAGGAGCTGTGAGCAACGCGCTCCGCGCGCGGCCAGTGAGCTCGTTCAAAGTTAGGCCGATATCCGTCAAGATTGAGGCCTAATTTCGACGGCGGCGCGCGCATCTCCCCGGGACATTCCGGTGTCGCCATCCGTGGGCCGGTAGCTGAAGGCCAACTCACGGCAGTTCAGTCTTTGCCGTCGATTTTGATGGCGTCGACCCGGTCCGGGTAAAACGCCAGGTATTCGCGGATTGYCGATACGGCGACAAAAGGAGCTTCGTAGGTCCAGATGGCGTTCACCGAGCGCTCTCCACCGGCCGCAATGCTGTAATAGGCGCACTCGCCCTTGTAGGGACAATACGTCTGGTGCGCGGTCCGCTGCAGTTGCGTCATATCGATGTCCTTGCGCGGGATGTATTGCACCGGGGGATAGGACGCTTCCGCCAGGGTCAGGGCCTCGAGAGTATCGGCGATGCGTTTGCCGTTCACGGTGACCGTGACCCGGCCTTTCGTAGGCGTGATGGTGATCGGATGGTCTGGCCCCGGAATCTTGATTGGCTTGTTCATGAACTTCCACTCCTGAAAATTACGGATTCATGCGGCGTTCTTGGCCGATCGGGTAGCGGTCCCGTTGCGGCACCTTGAACTCCGCCAGCAACGCCCGGTGCGCCGCGTCGAGGACGTTGCGGATCTCTTCCTCGCGGCGGCCTTTGATTTTGTCGATCCGGCATGGCTTGTTCTGGCCGATCAGGCCGCCGCGCTGGGACGGCTGGAGACGGTTTCGTACCAGCGCTTGAGGGCTGCGTGCTCGTCCGGTATCGAGAGCTGCAGCGCCTTGGCGAAGTCCACCGTCACCAGTGCGGTGATGTCCCCCGCCGAGTAGCGCTCGCCGGCGACGAAGGGCACCTCCCCCAACCGTTCGTTCAGGTCGGTGAAAAAGTTCTTCACGCGCAGCGCGCTACGCTCGACCAGCGCCGGAATCTGCTCGTAGTCATGCGGTCCGGCGATAGCGCGACCCTTCAGCCCGGCGATCTTGTTGCGCACGCCTTCCATCACCGCCGCGAAGCCCTCCAGCTCAGCGCGCCGCTCCCACATTGCGATCAGACCCTTGTCCTTGGGCGTGGTGCCCAACAGGCGCTTCTCTGGAAAGGCTTCGTCGAGATAACGCATGATGGCCGGCACCTCGCCGATGGCGTTGCCATCCTCCAGCACCAGGGTCGGTACCGTGAGGCGCGGATTGATCGCCCGGTAGGCTTCGGAGTACTGCTCGCCCTTACCGAAGTCGACAGCAACAAGCGGAACCTTCAAGCCCTTCTCGGCCAGAAGAATTCGCACGCGCCGCGAATTCGGCGAGGCGGGGGAGTGGTAAAGCTTCAAGGTATCGGGGGTCATGGCGGTAAACGTCTTGGTGGGTTGGAGGTGCGGCGGCTGCGCTCAGGCGGCGGCCTGCTGTTGAAATGCGGGATAGTCGACATGGCCGCGCTCGTCGCCACCACGGAACGCCCGCGTTGTTGAACAGGATCACCTCCCACGTCACTGCGGGGCCATCGGTCACCAGTGTGCATGTCGAAGACGAGCGGCACGCCACCCGACTTGCCGAAGCGGCGGTAAGCGAACCGAACACCGGCCGCGTCCACGAACTGCGTCGGCGCGGTCTGGTGAGTGTGCTGGGTCATTGAGACTCCCTCTGAAGATTCGCGCTCCCTGACAGGATCTGTTAGCGGCTCTTGCCGCCATCGACGTTGAGGACTTGGCCGGTGATGAATGAAGCTTGGTCCGACGCGACAAAGACGATCGCGTTTGCAAGCTCTTCCGAGAGACCGAGGCGAGCCATCGGAACAGTCGTCACCAGAGCCGCCTTGTTCTCTGGCGTTCCCGTAAAACGGGTCAGCATGCCGGTGTCCGTGGGGCCGGGCGCGACGCTGTTCACGCGGATTCCCGACTTGGCGATCTCGAGCGCTACCGACTTGGTGATGCCTTCGACGGCGTGCTTGCTGCCGACATAGACAGAGGCCCCCGCCGCGCCCTGGTGCCCGTAGGTCGACGAGATGTTGACAATGCTGCCGCTGCCCTGCTCTAGCATGACGCGCACTTCGTGCTTCATGCTGAGGATCACGCCGAGAACATTCGTGTCGAACGTCGCGGCATAGCTTTCCGCGGTCTGATCCGTGATCGGGCCAACTTGGCCTTCGGTGCCAGCATTGTTCACCGCGACATCCAGACGGCCGAACCGCGCGACGGTCTTGTCGACCAGAGCGCGGACCTCATCCTCCTTGCGGACGTCGGCGTTGATGAACTCGGCCTCCGACCCGAAAGAGCGCAGCTCCGTGACGAGCGCCTTGCCGGCCTCATCACGCCGACCGGCAACGATCACCTTCGCCCCCTTCTTGGCAAAGGCGACCGCGGCGGCGCGGCCTATGCCTGTGAGACCTCCCGTGATTAAAACGACTGGCGTGTTCATTTGCGGTACTCCTTTTGACAGATTGATGCATACAACAGGGGCATGTCTCGTCGATCGACTACCCGTGCTTCCATGGAGGCCACTGTAGGTTTGCGATGCGCGCGTGAAAAAGACTTTGTAAGCTGGGCGGCATACCWTTCAGGCATGGAATATGGAATTGAGGCACTTGCGTTATTTCGTAGCCGTGGTTGAGGAAGGCAGCCTGACGACGGCCGCCGAGTTCCGGCTCCACACCTCCCAGCCTTCGCTGAGCCGGCAGATTCGCGACCTGGAATACCAGGTCGGTGCCGAGCTGCTGTCTCGCAGCGTTCATGGCGTTACGCTGACCGACGCAGGCAAGGCCTTTCTCGACCATGCCCGGCTGGCGCTGGCGCAGGTCGATGCCGCGGTGGAAGCGGCGCGCAGGGCCGCACAACCTGCAAGAAAGACGTTCGCCATCGGCTTTCAAACCGGTCACGAGATGAACTGGCTGCCGCAGGCCATGCATGTGCTGCGCGACGAGCTGAAGAGCATCGAGGTCACGATCACGAGCGACTATTCGCCGGACCTTGCCGAGGCGCTCGTCCGCGGCCGGCTCGACATGGCCTTCCTACGCGCCGAGCCGACCTTCGACCTGAACTACGAGGTGGTGGACCACGAGCCACTGATCGTCCTGATGCCGAGCGACCATCGCCTCACCAGCCGCGAAGCAATTCACCCGCGGGAATTTGTCGGCGAGATCTTCATCGGCGGTTCGAACAAAGCCACCGTGCTGCGCGCCGTGACCGAGGCCTATCTGCGCCGCTCCGGGCTCGACATCAAACTGGATCATGGGGTGGACAACATGGCGATGGCCATGTCCCTGGTTGCGTCCACCCGCGGGTTGGCGCTGATGCCCGCCTATGCGAAGAATCTGCTGCCGTCGTCCGTGGTCAGCCGTCCGCTGGAGGGTGAAGCGCCAACGATCGATCTGGCTGTGGGTTACAGCAAGGCAAACACCTCGCCGATTCTCAAGCTGTTCCTCTCCAGGCTTGAGGAACTGCGGACGCCCATGCCGGAAAGAAAAAATTGAATGCTTGAGGCCGGTATCGGGGCGCTCGTAAACTGTTGATTTTCTCGGTCGAGCGAGTGTGACAACCTCGAAGGAACTCAGCCGGCTCAGTTCTTGCGCTCGGGCGCCTCGGTGACGAACCCGATGCGGTTCAATCCAGCCTTGTTCGCGATGCCCATCAGCTCGACCACCTTGCCGTAGGGCACGGTCTGGTCGGCGCGCAATTGCACCTCAGTGTCGCGGTTGGCGGCGGCGGCCTTCGACAGGCCCGCGGCCAGCTCGTCGGTCGTCACCGGCTGGTCGTTCAGGTACACCTTGCCCGCCGCATCGACCACCAGCGTGACGAACTTTGGCGTGTCGCTGGACTGGCCGGCGTCGGTGCGCGGCAGGTCGAGCTTGATCGAGCTCGCCATCAGCGGCGCCGTGATGATGAAGATCACCAGCAGCACCAGCATCACGTCGACCAGCGGAGTGACGTTGATGTCCGACAGCGGCCGCTGGCCGCCGGCGCCGGTCGAGCGGCCGCCGCTTGCGCTGCTGCCGAGCGAGGTGCGACCGAAGGCCATGCGGGCTCTCTGCCGCCTAGACCGGCATCGGCCGCGCCGGCGGCAGCGGGGCTTCGCGCGGCGCGGGTTCGCCGAGCATGCCGAGCAGGTCGTGGGCGAAGCCCTCGAGCTCGGCCTCGATGCGGCCGACCACCCGGCCGAAGACGTTGTAGGCCAGCACGGCGGGGATCGCGACCGCCAGGCCGAAGGCGGTCATGATCAGCGCCTCGCCGACCGGGCCGGCGACCTTGTCGATGGTGAAGCCGCCGGTCTCGGCCGCGATGGCCACCAGCGCACCGTAGATGCCCCAAACGGTGCCGAGCAGGCCGACGAAGGGCGCCGTGGCGCCGACCGTGGCCAGCAGGATCTGTCCGGCCTGCAGCCGCCGCAGCGCCGCGTGGAGCGCGTCGCGCAGGGTCCGCGTGACGCGCTGGGCCCGGTCGACCCGGCCGCCCAAGGTCGAAACCTCGGCCTGCAGTGCCAGCTTGTTGATCGCGCGCACCGCCGGCAGCACCAGCGCCGCGCGGTCGAAGGGCTGCAGGCGCGTTTCGGCATCCTGCAGCGAGGCCGACTGCCAGAAGGCGGCGATGCTGCGCAGCACATCGCGCGTGCCGCCGCGCAGCAGCCAGGCCTTCCAGAGAATCACGACCCAGCTCGCCACCGACATCGCGAGCAGCAGCGCCGCCACCGAGCGGCTGACGCCGTCGCCGTGCCGAAGCAGCTCGAAAACACTCATCCGGTGCTCAGCGCAGGCCGAGAACGTCGAACATGTCGAACAGGCCCGCCTTCTGGCCGGCCAGGAAGCGCACCGCGCGCAGGCTCCCCTGCGCATAGGTCGCGCGGCTGGCCGACTTGTGGCTGATCTCGATGCGCTCGCCGGTGCCGGCGAACAGCACGGTGTGGTCGCCCACGATGTCGCCGCCGCGGATCGCCGAGAAGCCGATGGTCGAAGGGTCGCGCTCGCCGGTGATGCCCTCGCGCGCATAGACCGCGCATTCCTTGAGGTCGCGCCCCAGGGCGTCGGCGATCACCTCGCCCATCTTCAGCGCGGTGCCCGAGGGGGCGTCGACCTTGTGGCGGTGGTGGGCCTCGATGATCTCGATGTCGTAGCCGGTGGAAAGCGCCTTGGCCGCCATTTCGAGCAGCTTGAAGGTGACGTTGACCCCGACGCTCATGTTGGGCGCCATCATGATCGCGATATCCTTCGCGGCGCCGGCGATCTCGGCCTTCTGGGCATCGCTGAAGCCGGTGGTGCCGATCACCATCTGCACGCCGAGCTCGCGGCACACCGCGAGGTGCGCCAGCGTGCCCTCGGGTCGCGTGAAGTCGATCAGCACCTGCGCATCGGCCAGTCCGGCACGCAATTCCGAGACGATCGGCACGCCGCTCGTGAGACCGAGGAAGGCGCCGGCGTCGGTGCCGATCGCCGCACTGCCGGCGACATCGAGCGCGCCGGCCAGACGGCAGTCGGGGGCCTCGCGCACGGCCTCGATCAACATGTGGCCCATGCGGCCGGAAGCGCCCGCGATGGCGATGCGCCGCTGGGGGAGAAGGGGAGCGGAAGAGTCGGTCACGCGTTTCAGCCTCTGGAAATGCGGGAAAACGGGAAAGAGCGAGCGGCCGGGCGTTCCGGCCGAAGGGGCCCGCTCAGCGCGGCGATTCGAGCGGCGGGTAGGCGGCCGGCAGCGGGGGCTGCGGCCGCTCTGCGGGGACCGGCTGGCCGTCCGCCGGTTTTTCCTTGGGCGGATCGAACTTCTTGAGCTGGTCTTCGGTCGCCTCGAGYGGCGGCACCGAGCCGCGGCGCTTGCGGGTGTTGAGCTGGGCGACGAACTCTTCCTCGCTCGGCATCGGGTCGCCTTCGAAGCGCTCGAGCACTTCGCCGTTGAAATAGAGAGTCAGGTGGCGTTGCTGGGCCTCGACACCCTGGCGGCGGATCGTGAAAACGTAGTCCCAGCGATTGGAGTGGAAGACGTCGGCCAGGAGCGAAGTGCCCAGAAGTTCGCGCACTTGCTGGCGCGACATGCCGGGCTTGAGGGCCTCGACCTGCTCCTTGGACACGAAATTGCCCTGCACCACCTCGACCTTGTAGGGCGTGACCGCGGTCAGTGCGCCGCGGGCGCTGTCGCCGACGCTGCTGCAGGCACCCAGGCTCAAGCTCGCGGCGGCGGCGCCGAGCAGCAGCCAATGGCGGCGTTGGGGAATGGCAGGCATGGGGAAAAGGTTGGGCGATATGATCGAACCATTGTAGCGGCTGGCCCCCGGCGGGCCTCTCCCGCCAGGCCGGCGGAGGAACGACCCATGGGCAACATCGACGAACTCAAGAACACCGGCCTCAAGGCCACCCTGCCGCGCCTGAAGATCCTCGAGATCTTCCAGCACGGCAACCAAAGGCACATGACGGCGGAAGACGTCTTCCGCGTGCTGCTCAACGACCACTCCGACATCGGCCTGGCCACGGTGTACCGCGTGCTGACCCAGTTCGAGCAGGCCGGCATCCTCGAGCGCAGCCATTTCGAGAGCGGCAAGGCAGTCTACGAACTCAACGAGGGCAAGCACCACGACCATCTGGTGTGCACCTCCTGCGGCAAGGTCGAGGAGTTCTACGACGCCGAGATCGAGCGCCGCCAGCAGATGATCGCCAAGGACAAGAACTGGATCCTGCAAGACCACGCGATGTCGCTCTACGGACTCTGCGGCGACTGCGTTAGCAAGCGCTGACTTGCTCGCCCCCAGGGTGTCCCGCACTTCGTGTCAGGACGCCCACCCCTACCGGAGGCGCAGTCAGCGGCCCGGCGAAGCCGGTTCCGCGACTGCCCACGAACGGGCGCGCTGCGCGCAGCCGAAGAAAAAGCGCCCCGCCCCCCTCTTTGCCCGGCCGGCGCAGCCGGGCCCGTTGGTGAAACACCGCGGAACCGGCTTTGGCCGGGCCGTGTTGCCCCCGGTAGGGGGTGGGAGGGCTACACGAAGTGAGCCCGACCTGGGGCGAGCTAATCTAGTCGTCATCGCGCGCGCTTTCCATCGCCTTGTGGTGGCGCGCCACGAAATCCGCATAGGTATCGATGCCGCGCAGCTGCAGGATCGAATTGCGCACCGCGGCCTCGACCAGCACGGCGATGTTTCGGCCGGCCACGACCTGGATGATCACCTTGCGCACCGGGATGCCCAGCACGTCCTGGGTCAGCGGCGCCGACGGCATCCGCTCGTAGTCGCGCTCGAAGCTGTCGCGCCGCACCAGGTGCACGATCAGCTTGAGCCGCATCTTCCGGCGCACCGCGGTCTCGCCGAAGATCGCCCGGATGTCGAGCAGGCCGATGCCGCGGACCTCCAGCAGGTTCTGCAGCAGCTCGGGGCAGCGGCCCTCGAGCGTGGTCTGGTTGATGCGGTAGAGATCGACCGCGTCGTCGGCCACCAGGCCGTTGCCGCGCGAGATCAGCTCCAGGCCGAGCTCGCTCTTGCCCAGCCCCGACTCGCCCGTGATCATCACGCCCAGGCCCAGGATGTCCATGAACACGCCGTGCATCGAGGTCCGCTCGGCGAAATGCTTCGACAGGTAGGCCCGCAGCAGGTCGATCACGAAGGCCGAGGATTCGCGGGTGGCGAACAGCGGCAGTTGGGCCCGCTCGCAGATCGACAGCAGCTCGTCGGGCGCCGGCTGGCCATCGGCCAGCACCAGCATCGGCGGCTCCAGCGTGACGATGCGCGCGATGCGCCGGGCGCAGTCTTGCAGCGTGCCGCGCGTCAGGTAGGCGACCTCGCGGGCGCCGAGGATCTGCACGCGGTACGGATGGATGTAGTTGAGATAGCCGACCAGGTCAGCGGCCGACTGGGCCCGGCTGATGACATCGGGGTCGAACTGCCGCTCGGAGGCGCCGAGGCCGGCTAGCCACTCCCAGCGCAGCGAGCCGCGGAACTCCTCGAACATCGCATCGGCGCTGATGACGGTCGGCTTCATGTCCGAACCCGCCCGGCGCCGAAGGCGCTCAAGCCACTTGTGCGGATTGCCATCCGGCGATCAAGGCATGCAGTGCCGCCGCGTCCGTGCTCGACTTGATCTGCTCGCGCAGGTTGGCGTCGCTCAACAGCTCGGCGATTTCCGAAAGGATCTCCAGATGTTTCTGGGTTGCGGCTTCTGGCACCAGCAGAAAGATCAGCAGCACCACGGGCTGTTCGTCCGGGGCGTCGAAGCCGATCGGGTTGGCCAGCTGGAACACCGCGGCCATCGGCGACTTGAGGCCCTTGATGCGGCCGTGGGGGATGGCCACGCCATGGCCCAGGCCGGTGGAACCCAGGCGTTCGCGAGCGAACAGGCTGTCGGTGATCAGGGCGCGCCCAAGACCATGCAGGTTCTCGAACAGCAGCCCTGCTTCTTCAAAAGCACGCTTCTTGCTGGTGGCGTCGACGCTCACGAGCACTTGAGCGGGCGGCAGGATGGACGCGAGTCGGTTCATGTTGGGGCGGGGGCGATTATGCACCCACCCCGAAAAAAGCAAAGGGCCACCCGAAGGTGGCCCGCAAGAGTATTTGCCCGAACAGCGGAACTACATCACGCGCTTGGGTGCGGCGTGGTGGTGATCCTGCAGGCGGTCCTTGTGGCGCACGACCTGGCGGTCGAGCTTGTCGACCAATTCGTCGACGGCGGCATAGAGATCAGCGTGGCTCGACTCCGCGAACATGTCGTTGCCCTTGACGTGGATATTGCATTCCGCCCGTTGCCGGCGTTCCTTTTCCTTTTGCTTTTCCACCGTGAGAATCACCTTGACATCGACCACCTGGTCGAAATGCCGGGTGATCCGGTCCAGCTTGCTCGTAACGTAATTGCGCAGGGCCGGGGTGACGTCGAGGTGATGACCGCTGATCGTCAAATTCATGAATGACCTCCTGGATTGACGGTTGGGGAAATAGCCGCGCCCCTTTTGCGGAGAGGCGTAGCCGGGGAAACGAGGGGGGAAGAGGGGAAGAGGGAGAGAGGGGGGGAAAGAGAGAAGGAAAGGAGAGGCTTCGGGTCACTATGCCCATGCTGTCATCGAATTGCAATCCCTTCCGGCCAGGTGTCTGCGTCAGATCAAGGCCGGTCCTCGATTTGCTATGGATTTGATAGCAGGCAAGAGCCCAGCACTGGGGCGAGGGGGCTCCACTGGAAGCAAACCCAGGGTCAAGCAGAGCTGAGCGACCCCGCCGACTGAAGGGCCTCCGATCAGCGCCAAGCGGCCCGCATCCGGCTCAGCAGGTCGATCGTGGCGGCCGGCGGCGGCACGTGCGGCGCGCGCTCGGGCGGCGGCGGCCAGGTCAGCTGGTCGAAGCGCTGGACGTCGGTGGCCGGAATGAAGCGGGTGCGGCCCGCGTACAGGTGGCGGTCGCCGCGCACCGCCTGCTGCGTGACATAGAAGCGCTGCGGCACCAGCAGCTGCAAGTGGTCGCGGGCGCGAGTCATGGCGACATACAGCAGCCGGCGCTCTTCCTCGAGTTCGCGGGCGCCCTGCGCGACGTCGGCCGGGATGCAGCCATCGACCACGTTGAGCACATGTACCGAGTTCCACTCCTGTCCCTTGGCGGAGTGGATCGTCGACAGGATCAGGTAGTCCTCGTCGAGCAGCGGCGGGCCGGGCCGGTCGCTGGTGGCTTCGGGCGGGTCCAGCGTGAGTTCGGTCAGGAAGCGCTCGCGCGAAGCGTAGCCGGCGGCCAGCCGGGCCAACTGCTCGATGTCGCCGCGCCGCACCGCGGCATCGTCGTGCAGCCGCTCCAGGTGCGGGAGGTACCACGCGAGCGCAAGCTCCATGTCGGCCGGCCAGGCCAGCGCCGGCGCCCGCAGCGCCGCGTAGATGCCGGCGAAACGCGTCCATTCGGCCTGGGCCGCCGAGGGCGGCACGAAAGCCTGCACCACCGCGCCCGGATCATCGGCCTCGGCCATGGCGTCGAGCAGGCGCGTGGAGGTGACCGGGCCGATCCCCGGAATCATCTGCGTGACGCGGAAGCCGGCCATGCGGCCACGCGGGTTCTGGGCGAAGCGCAGCACCGCGAGCAGGTCCTTGACGTGCGCGGCCTCGAGGAACTTGAGTCCGCCGTACTTTACGAAAGGGATGTTGCGCCGCGCCAGTTCGAGCTCGAGGGCGGCGCTGTGGCTGGAGGTGCGGAACAGCACCGCCTGCGATTTCAGGGCCAGCCCGCCCTCGCGGTGGGCCAGTACCTGGTCCGCCACCCAGCGCGCCTGCTGGGCTTCGTCGGGCACCAGCACCAGCTGCGGCCGGCCGACCGAGGGCTTGTCGGTCCAGAGGGTCTTGGCGTGCCGTTCGGCGGCGCCCGCGATCAAGGCGTTGGAGACATCGAGGATCGGCTGCGTCGAGCGATAGTTGCGCTCCAGCGTGACGATGCGCGCCGGCTGGCTGAACTGCTGCGGGAAATCGAGGATGTTGCGCACCGTGGCGCCGCGAAACGAATAGATCGACTGCGCGTCGTCGCCGACCACGGTCAGGCCGCGGCCATCCGGCTTCAGGGCGCGCAGGATGGCCGCCTGCAGCAGGTTGGTGTCCTGGTATTCGTCGACCAGCACGTGGTCGAAGCGGGCGCCGACCTGCTCGGCCAGTGCGGGCTCGGCAACCATCGCCGACCAGTAGAGCAGCAGGTCGTCGTAGTCGAGCACCTGCTGCTGCTGCTTGGACTCGACATAGGCGCCGAACAGTCGCTTGAGCTCGGCCTCCCACTCGGCGCACCACGGAAATGCCTCCTTCAGCACCTCGCCCAGCGGCGCGCAGGTGTTGACGGTGCGCGAATAGATCGACAGGCAGGTGCCCTTCTGCGGAAAGCGCCGCGTGGTGGTGGACAGGCCGAGATCGTGGCGCACCAGCCCCATCAGGTCCTCGGCATCGCCGCGATCGTGGATCGTGAAGTTCTCGCTCAAGCCGATCTGGGCCGCGTACTCGCGCAGGAGCCGCGCGCCGATGCCGTGGAAAGTCCCGGCCCAGGGCAGGGCCGGCGGCGTCTGCGAGGCCAGGCCAAGCACCCGCACCAGCACCTGGCCGGCGCGGCGCTCCATCTCCTGCGCGGCCCGGCGCGAGAAGGTCAGCAGCAGGATGCGCTGCGGGTCGGCGCCGCCGGCGATCAGGTGCGCCACGCGGTGCGCCAGGGTGCTGGTCTTGCCCGAGCCGGCGCCGGCGATCACGAGCAGCGGACGGGGATCCTGCTGCGCCGGATCGACTGCGGCGTCGACCCCATGCAGCACCGCCGCGCGCTGGGCGTCGTTGAGCTTCGCGAGCGCTTCCGCCAGCCGCTCGGCCTGGGTCCCGGCGCCGGAGGAAGTGGGTGTCGCAACGCGCTGCATCGACGCAACTGTACTGGATGTCCGTCCAGCCCGGGCCAACGGCGCCGAGAGCCGGATGACATAATCGCGCCTCGCTGCAACCGGAGACTCGCGAATGGAAATCGATCCGTCTCGGCAGCTTTCACTTCCCCTCTGACGCGCCGTTGGCGAGGGAATTGAAAGCGCCCCACCCCTCGCCCCACCGCCAGACATTTCAAGGAAGTGAGCCATGCTCAACATCTTCACGCTTGCCAATGGCCGCCTCGTCCAGGAAGAGATCGAGGCCCTCGAAGAGCTGTCCAAGTTCCAGCCGATCTGGGTCGACCTCGAATCGCCGACGGTCGAGGAAAAGCGCTGGATCAAGCAGTACTACGGCCTGTCGATCCCGGAAGACGCGATGGACGAGGACATCGAGGAGTCGGCGCGCTTCTACGAGGAAGACAACGGCGAGCTTCACATCCGCAGCGACTTCCTGATCGCCGACGACGAGAACCCGCGCTCAGTGCGCGTGGCCTTCATCCTGAACCAGCACAACACCGAGCTGCGCAGCCGCGGCGTGCTGTTCTCGATCCACGACGAGGACGTGCCGGTGTTCCGCCTGCTGCGGATGCGCGCGCGGCGCGCGCCCGGGTTGATCGAGGACGCCAAGGAAGTGCTGCTGAAGCTGTTCGACGCTGACGCCGAATACTCGGCCGACACGCTCGAGAACATCTACGACGAGCTCGAGATGGCCGGCAAGAAAGTGCTGTCGGGCAACGTCAGCGACGAGCTGGCCGGCGAGGTGCTGGGCTTGATCGCGCGCCAGGAGGACCTGAACGGGCGCATCCGCCGCAACGTGATGGACACCCGCCGCGCGGTCAGCTTCATGATGCGCAGCCGGATGCTGAACGCCGAGCAGTTCGAGGAGGCGCGGCAGATTCTTCGCGACATCGAATCGCTCGACAACCACACGGCCTTCCTGTTCGACAAGATCAACTTCCTGATGGATGCGACCGTCGGTTTCATCAACATCAACCAGAACAAGACCATCAAGATCTTCTCGGTGGCCAGCGTGGCGCTGCTGCCGCCGACCTTGATCGCGAGTGTCTACGGCATGAACTTCAAGATCATGCCGGAGATCGACTGGAGCTACGGCTACGCCTATGCAATCCTGCTGATGATCGCGAGCGCGCTGGTGCCGATGTGGTACTTCCGGCGTCGCGGCTGGCTCAAGTAGCCGTCGGCTCCTGCGGCAGCATCGCCAGCCAGGCATCGACCAGCGCCAGGCTGTAGCGGCTCGCCACTGCCGAGACGAAACGCGTGAAGTCGCCGTGCGCGTTGTCGTCGGCACGGTCGGAGATGGTGCGCACCGCGGCGAAGGGCACGCCGTAGTCGTGGCACACCTGGGCCACCGCGGCGCCCKCCATCTCGACCGCCAGCGCGTCGGGCAGCGCACTGCGCAGCACGGCGCTTTCGGCGGCGGTCGAGACGAAGCGGTCGCCGCTCACCAGCAGGCCGCGGTGCACCGCCGGCGCCGTCAGGCCGAAATCCTCGACCACCTTCTGGCCGAGCAGCGYCACCGGGTCGGCGAGCAGCCCGGCGGCCACGGCGGCCAGCGCATCGCTGATGGCGGTGTCGGCCGCGAAGCGCGCATGGCCGGTCAGCGGCACCTCGTACTTTGGGAAGATCGGAGAGGCGTCGAGGTCGTGCTGCAGCAGCTTGGTGGCGACCACCACGTCGCCGACATTCACCCCCGGCGCCAGCCCGCCGGCCACGCCGGTGAAGACGATCGCCCGCACGTCGAATCGCTCCAGCAGCACCGTGGCTGTGAGCGCCGCCGCCACCTTGCCGATGCGCGACAGCACCGCGACCACTGGCTGGCCGTGCAGGTGGCCGACCCAGAAGTCGCGCCCCGCCACGCGCACACGCTGCTCGTCGGGCATCTGCGCGAGGAGCGCACTGAGCTCCTCGTGCATTGCGGCGACGATGGCGATTGTCATTGCTTGATGTCGACGCCGTAGAAGGTGTGGCGGCCGAACGGGCTGAGCTTGAAGTCGACCACTTCCTTGCGCACCGGCTTGAGCTGCACCGCATGCGCGATCGTGAACCACGGCGCCTGCTCCTTGAAGACCACCTGCGCCTTCTTGTAGAGCGCCTCGCGCTCGGCCTGCTTGGGCACGTTCTTGGCCTTCACCACCAGCTCTTCGTAGGGCTGGTAGCAGAACTTGGCCACGTTGCTGCCGTTCGACTGCGCCGAGGCGCAGCCCAGCAGCGTGTACATGAAGTTGTCGGGGTCGCCGTTGTCGCCGGTCCAGCCCAACATGCCCATCTGGTGCTCGCCGGCCTGCATGCGCTTCCTGTACTCGCCCCACTCGAAGGTCTTGATCTCGGCCTTGACGCCGATCTTGGCGAGGTCGGCCTGCATCAGCTCGGCGATGCGCTTGGCGTTCGGGTTGTAGGGCCGCTGAACCGGCATCGCCCACAGGTCGGTGGTGAAGCCGTCGGGGTAGCCGGCCTGCGCCAGCAGCTTCTTGGCGGCCTCGGGATCGTAGGGGTCGTCCTTGATGGCGTCGTTGTAGGACCACATGGTCGGCGGGATCGGGTTCTTGGCCGCGACGCCGGTCGTCAGGTAGACGCCGTCGATGATCGCCTTCTTGTTGATCGCCATGTTGATCGCCTTGCGCACGCGCACGTCGTCGAAGGGCTTCTTCTGCGTGTTGTAGGCCAGGTAGCCGACATTGAGGCCGGCTTGCTCGAGCACCTGCACGTTCGGGTCCTTGCGGATGGCGTCGAGATCGGCCGGGTTCGGATAGGGCATCACCTGGCACTCGCCCTTCTGCAGCTTGGCCCAGCGCACCGAGGCATCGGGCGTGATTGCGAAGATCAGGTCATCGATCTTGGCCTTGCCGCCCCAGTACTGCGGGAAGGCCTTGAAGCGCACGATCGCATCCTTCTGGTATTGCACCAGGTAGAAGGGGCCGGTGCCGATCGGGTCCTGGTCGATCTTCTCGGGCGTGCCGGCCTTGAGCATCGCGATCGCGTACTCCTTCGACTGGATGCCGGCATAGGGCATCGCGAGATTGGCAAGGAAAGGCGCCTCGGGCTTGTTGAGCACGAACTTCACCGTGTAGTCGTCGACGCGGTCGATCGACTTCAGCAGCTTGGGCATGCCCATGTCGTTGAAGTAGGAGTGGTTGGTGCTCGTGACCTTGAAGTAGGGGTCGTCCTCCTTCCACTGCCGCTCCATCATGAAGATCACGTCGTCGGCGTTGAAATCGCGCGTCGGCTTGAAGCTCTTGGCCGTGTTGTGCCATTTCACGCCCTTCCGAAGCTTGAAGGTGTACTCCAGCCCGTCCGGCGAGATGGTCCAGCTCTCGGCCAGGCCGGGGACGACCTTGGTGGTGCCGCGCTCGAACTCGACCAAGTTGTTGTAGACCTGCGTGGTCGCGTCGAACGACGTGCCGGTGGTGTTCACGGCCGCATAGAAGTTCTCAGGGCTGCCCTCGGAGCAGAAGACCAGCGTCTTGGCCGACGCAGCGCCGCAGGCCAGCGCGATCGCCGCCGGTGCCAGCAGCCTGGCCGCGCGAAGGCGGCGCGTGAGGGAAGAGGGGATGGGCATGTCGGTCGACTCCTTCAGGGTTGAGGCCGCGCAATTGACGCGGGCGGGGAAACTTCGATGTGCAGGAACTTCTCGGCGTGGTGGCAGGCCACCATGCGCTCGTCGAGCAGGCGCGGCAGCGGCCGCTCGCTGCGGCAGCGGTCGGTGGCGTGCGCACAGCGGGTGTTGAAGACGCAGCCGGACGGCGGCGCCAACGGCGAGGGCAACTCGCCCTTGAGCACGATGCGCTCCGCCGCGAGGCCCGGCGTCGAGGCAAGGAGCGCCTGCGTGTAGGGGTGCAGCGGCCGCGCGAAGATGCGCGACTTCGGCCCCTGCTCGACCGCGTGCCCCAGGTACATCACGAGCACCTCGTGGGCAATGTGGCGCACGACGCCGAGGTCGTGCGAGATGAAGAGATAGGACAGGCCCAGTTCGGCCTGCAGATCGGCCAGCAGGTTGAGCACCTGGGCCTGGATCGAGACGTCGAGCGCCGACACCGGCTCGTCGGCCACCAGCAGGCGAGGGTCGAGCATCAGCGCGCGTGCGATCGCGATGCGCTGGCGCTGGCCGCCCGAGAACATGTGCGGGTAGCGGTTGGCGTATTCGGGCCTCAGTCCGACCCGGGCCAGCATCTCGCGCGCCTTCGATGCGCGCTCGGTCTTGCCGAGCGTGGTGTTGATCGCCAGCGGGTCTTCCAGCACGGCGGAGATCTTCTTGCGCGGATTGAGCGAGCCGTAGGGGTTCTGGAACACCAGCTGCACGGCCTGGCGCAGCTCGCGCCGGCGCTCGTGCGGCGGATCGACGGCGTTGTGGCCCACCAGTTGGAGCGAGCCCGCGGTCGGCTTCTCGATCAGCGCGACCATGCGCGCCAGGGTCGACTTGCCGCAGCCCGATTCGCCGACCACCGCGAGCGTGCGGCCGCGCTCGATGCTAAACGAGATATTGCCCACCGCCTGCAGGTGCGCTGGGGCGCGGAACAAGCCGCGTCGCACCGCGTACACGCGCTGCAGGTCCTGGGCTTCGACCACGACCTCAGTCATCGCACGAACTCCACGATGCGCGCGCCGTCGCGCGCCAGCGCCGCGTCGCGCTGCGGATCGCCGAGCGCATAGTGGCAGCGCACCTGGCCACCCATCCAGTCACGTAACTCGGGCCTCACCGCACGCGAATGGTCCGTTGCGTAGTCGCAGCGCGGCGCGAACAGGCAGCCGTTGGGCCGGTCATGGACGCCCGGCACCACGCCGGCGATGGTCGCCAGCCGCGCTTCGCCGGCCGCGCGCTCGGGCAGCGCCGCCAGCAGTGCCGCGGTGTACGGGTGCTGCGGCGCCGCGAACAGCTCGGCCACGCCGCGCTCCTCCATCACCTGGCCGGCATACATCACGGCCACGCGCTGCGCCATCTCGCTGACCACGCCCATGTTGTGGGTGATCAGCACCAGGCCCATGCCGCGCTCTTTCTGCAGGCTGCGCAACAGGTCGAGGATCTGGGCCTGGATCGTGACGTCGAGCGCGGTGGTGGGCTCGTCGGCGATCAGCAGCTTCGGATTGCAGGCGATCGCCATCGCGATCATCACGCGCTGGTTCATGCCGCCGGAGAGCTGGTGCGGAAAGCTCCCGAGGCGCGAGGAGGCGGCCGGAATGCCGACCTGCTCGAGCAGTTCGGTGGCCCGCTTCCTGGCTTCGCGCTTGTCCAGCTGGAGGTGCAGGCGCAGCGTTTCCATCAGCTGCCAGCCGATCGTGAAGCAGGGATTCAGGCTGGTGGTCGGCTCCTGGAAGATCATCGCGACGTCCTTGCCGACCAGCCCGCGCCGCGCCCGGTCGCTGATGCCGAGAAGGTCGTGGCCATCGAAGCGCAGGTGCTGCGCCCGCACCCGCCCGGGCCAGCCGATCAGGCCCATCAGCGCCATCATCGTGACGCTCTTGCCCGAGCCCGATTCGCCGACGATACCCAGCACTTCGCCCTGCTCCAGCCGAAGGCTGACGCCGTCGACCGCATGCAGCGTGCCGCCCTGCGTCGGGAATTCCACATGAAGATCGCGGATGTCTAGGAGCGGCATGGGGGTCTAGCGCTTGAGCTTCGGATCGAGCGCATCGCGGAGGCCATCGCCCAGCAGGTTGAACGCTAGCACCGCCGCGAGGATCGCCAGGCCCGGGAAGGTGACGACCCRCCAGGCCCGCAGCACGAACTCGCGGGCGTCGGCCAGCATGGTGCCCCACTCGGGCGAAGGCGGCTGGGCCCCGAGGCCGAGGAAGCCCAGCGCCGCGGCGTCGAGGATGGCGGTCGAGACGCCCAGCGAAGCCTGCACGATCAGGGGCGCGGCGCAATTGGGCAAGACCTCGCGGAACATCAGGCGCAGCGTGCCGGCGCCGCTCACGCGCGCCGCCGTGACGTAGTCGCGCGAGACCTCGGAGATCACCGCCGCGCGCGTGATACGCACGTAGTGCGGCAGCACCACGACCGCCACGGCCAGCATCGCATTGATCAGGCCCGGGCCGAGGATCGCGACGATCACGATCGCCAGCAGCAGACTCGGCAGCGTGAGCACCACGTCCATCAGCCGCATGATCGCGATCTCGAGCACGCCGCGGGCGAAGCCTGCGATCAGGCCCAGCGCGATGCCGACCGCCGCCGAGATCGCCACCACCGCGACGCCGATCGACAACGACAACCGGGCGCCGAACATGAGCCGCGAGAGGATGTCGCGGCCGATCGCGTCGGTGCCCAGCAGGTGCGCCACCGTGCCGCCCTCCTGCCACGCCGGCGGCCGCAGGAAGGCCGTGCTGTCGGTCTGGTTCGGCGCGTCCGGCGCCAGCCACGGCGCGAACAGCGCCACCAGCAGCAGCGCGACGATCACGCCGAGGCCGATCACCGCGCCGCGGTTGGCCGAGAACGAGCCCCAGAACTCGCGCCAGGGGCCGGGCGGCGTGCTGTTTGCTGGAATCACTGCGGTGTTCATCAGGACTGCCGAATGCGGGGGTTGATCAAGCCGTAGGCGACGTCGACCAGCACGTTGACCGTCATCACGATGACGCCGAGCAGCAGCATGCCGCCCTGCAGCACCGGATAGTCACGCCGGCCGATGGCTTCGATCAGCCACTTGCCGACACCGGGCCACGAGAAGATGGTCTCGGTCAGGATGGCGCCGGTGAACAGCACGCCGACCTGCAGCCCGATCACCGTGACCACCGGGATCAGCGCGTTGCGCAGCGCATGCACGCCGACCACGCGCAGCGGCGCCAGGCCCTTGGCGCGCGCGGTGCGGATGTAATCCTCGCCGAGCACCTCGAGCATGGCCGAGCGCGTCATGCGCGCTATCACGGCCAGCGTGTTGGTGCCGAGCACCACGGCCGGCAGGATCAGGTGCTGCAGCGCCGAGACGAAGGCGCCCTTCTCGTCGGAAAGCAGCGTATCGACCAGCAGGAAGCCGGTGACCGGCTCGATGTAATACTGCACCGAGATCCGGCCCGAGACCGGCGTCCAGCCGAGCTGCACCGAGAAGAACAGGATCAGCAGCAGCCCCCACCAGAAGATCGGCATCGAGTAGCCGGTCAGCGAGGTCGCCATCACGCCATGGTCGAAGAAGGAATTGCGCTTGACCGCCGCCAGGATGCCGGCCGGGATGCCGAGCAGCAGCGCGAACAGGATCGCGCACAGCGCCAGCTCGACCGTCGCCGGGAACAGCGCCAGGAACTCGCTCATCACGGGCTCCTGCGTGATCACCGACTTGCCGAGATCGCCATGCAGGACCCGGCCGATGTAGATGCCGTACTGCGTGAAGAGCGGCTTGTCGAGCCCGTACTCCTTGAGCAGTACCGCGTGGCGCACCGGGTCGATGCCGCGCTCGCCGGCCAGCGTCTCGATCGGATCGCCCGGGACCAGCCGGATCAAAAAGAACGCGAGCAGGGTCATGCCGATGAAGGTCGGCACGAGCAGGCTGGCGCGGGTCAGGATGAATCTAAACATTCATTCCCAATATGCAAGAGCGATGCCGGGTCTGGTCCCCGGCGGAACCCTTACTACTTTTTAGCGTCGCGCAGTTCGCGGCGCAGGATCTTGCCGACCGGCGTCTTGGGCAGGTCGGTGCGGAACTCGATCACCCGGGGCTGCTTGTAGCCGGTCAGGTTGGCGCGGCAATGGGCCCGGACGTCGGCCTCGGTGAGCTCGGGGTTCTTCTTGACGATCACCAGCTTCACGCCCTCGCCGGTCTTCTCGTCGGCGATGCCCACGGCCGCGCATTCGAGCACGCCCGGCATCTGGGCGACCACGTCCTCGATCTCGTTTGGATACACGTTGAAGCCCGAGACCACGATCATGTCCTTCTTGCGGTCCACGATCTTGAAGTAGCCCCGCTCGTCCGCAATCGCGATGTCGCCGGTCTTGAAGTAGCTGTCGGGCGTCATGACCTTGGCGGTCTCGTCGGGCCGCTGCCAGTAGCCGGCCATGACCTGCGGACCCCGGACCGCGAGCTCGCCCGCGGCGCCCAGCGGCACGTCACGGCCGTCGTCGTCGAGCAGCTTGACCTCGGTGCTCGGCAGGGGCACGCCGATGGTCCCGGTGTAGGTCGTGCTGGTGGTCGGATTGCAGGTGACCGACGGCGACGTCTCCGACAGGCCGTAGCCTTCGCAGATCGGGCATCCGGTCTTCTCGAGCCAGAGCTTGGCCACCGCGCCCTGCACCGCCATGCCGCCGCCGACCGAAACCTTTAGGTTCTTCCAGTTGACGGTGTTGAAGTCCGGGTGGTTCGCCAGCCCGTTGAACAGCGTGTTGACGGCCGGGAAGCTGTGGAAGGTGTGTTTCGACAGTTCCTTCAGGACGGCGGCGATGTCGCGCGGGTTCGGGATCAGGATCAGCTTCCCGCCGGTGCGCATGCTGAGCATCATGTTCACCGTGAAGGCGAAGATGTGATAGAGCGGCAATGCGCAGACGCTGGTCGGCTGCTCGCCGGCCGGCACCTTCTGCATGACCGGATCGTTCCAGGCTTCGGACTGGAGCACGTTGGCGATCACGTTGCGATTCAACAGCACGGCGCCCTTCGAGACGCCCGTGGTGCCGCCCGTGTACTGCAGCACCGCGACATCGTCGGGGCCGAGCTTCGGCGCCTGCAGCGTGCGCGTGGCGCCCTTGTCGAGTGCGTCGTTGAAGCGCACCGCGCCCGGCAGGCTGTAGTCCGGCACCATCTTCTTGACGTTGCGCACCACGTAGTTGACCAGCGCGCCCTTCAGGAAGCCGAGCCGGTCGCCCATCGAGGCCAGCACGATGTGCTTGACCGGCGTGGCGCCCAGACACTGCTGCAGCGTGGTGCCGAAGTTCTCCATCAGCACGATCGCCGCCGAACCCGAATCCTTCAGCTGGTGCTCGAGTTCGCGCGGCGTGTAGAGCGGATTGACGTTGACCACGATCATCCCGGCGCGCATCGCGCCGGCCACCGCGATCGGGTACTGCGGGCAGTTCGGCATCATGATCGCGACCCGGTCGCCCTTCACGAGGCCCAGCCCCTGCAGGTAGCAGGCGAAGGCGCGGCTGTGGCGGTCGACCTCGGCGTAGCTCAGGTCCTTGCCCATGAAGCTGTAGGCGATGCGGTCGGCGTACTTGGTGAAGCTTTCTTCCATCAGCGCCACCAGGGAGGCGTAGCGCGAGGCATCGATGTCGGCGGGCACGCCTTGCGGATAGCTGCCGAGCCAGGGGCGATCAATCACTGTGTGTCTCCAGAGCGAAATCTTGTGGGGAAATCTACCGCCATCGTAACTTGACGTTCGGATGCGGAACGGGCCGCGACACTGCGCGGCCCGTGGTCTTGCTGCGGGCGCCGGGCGCTACTCGATCGCCTTGGCCATGTCCTCGACCACCTTCTTGGCGTCGCCGAAGACCATCATGGTCTTGTC
>NZ_JBFUIU010000054.1:0-23402 GCF_056401695.1 Variovorax sp. P4_D9 | reverse complement strand
GGGGTATACGACGCCCTCGATCGGCGCGCGCACGCCGATGCGCCCAGAGGTATTCACGGTGCTCATTCCGGCTTCACTCCGATAGCCCGCACGACGTCCCCAAAGAGAGTCTTCTCGCGCTTCACGAAACTTTGGGCATCCGCGACGGTGCCGGGCGTGGTGTAGGTGCCGAACTCCCGAAATTTCGCCACGACGTCGTCCATCTTCATCGCCTCGTTGAACTCCTTGTTCAGGCGCTCCACGACAGCCGCGGGCGTGCCCTTGGGCGCCGCAATCATGAACCAGCCATATACATTCAGGTCGGGGACCGTTTCCTTCGCAAGCGGAATGCCCTCAAGTCCGGGAAGCACCTTGTCGGAGGCGACGGCCAGCGCCTTGAGCCGGCCCGCCTTGACGAGTTGCATCAATGGCCCCACGCCGTCGGTGTACATCGCGATGTCGCCGGCCACCACGGCCTGCACGCCCTGTCCAGTGGTCGCAAAGGGARCCTGCTGGAACGCAGCCTTGGTCTTGAGCGCAAGCAACTCGTTGGCGAGGTGCGGAATCGAGGTCCTGTTCGGGCTTCCGATCGCGACCTGGTCAGGGGCGGCTTTCGCCGCCTTGATGGCATCCGCGAGCGTCCTGGCGGCGAATTTGGGGCTGGCCGTGATCAGCATCGGYGTCAGGCCGACGATCGCCACCGTTTCGAAATCGCGTTCGATGTCGAACCGGGCTTCCTTGTAGGTGAGCGGGGTGACGGTTGCCACGGCAGCTTGAATCAAGGCGAAGGTGTAGCCGTCAGCCGGCGCCTGCTTGAGTTGGTTCATCGCCAGGATGCCGCCGGCGCCTGGCTTGTTCTCGACGATCACGGGCTGCCCCATCGAACGTGCCAACTTGTCGCCAAGTATGCGCGCAATGCTGTCAGGCGCAGTGCCAGCCGCTGTCGGCAGCACCAGCTTAATCGGCTTGGTTGGAAAGGTCTGGCTGAAGGCCGGCGCGCAGGCTGTCGCCAGCGCTACCGCGAACGCAGCCGCGGAATGCTTGAAATGGTGCACCTTGTCTCCTTGGATCGATCTTTTCGGATGTGCGGCGCTCTCAGGCGAGGCCCTTGGTCTTGAGCCATTGCTGGACCTTGCGGCCGACGGCCACCTGCCCCGACTCTTCGCCTTCGGTCAGCGCCATGCCGTGGTGATTGCCCCGCACCTTCTCGCGCGCCTTGTCGGTGCTTGCGAGGGACGCGAAGATCGCGTCCATGTCGGAGGGAAAGGCCGCCTGGTCGCCCGTGTACTCGAGCATGAGGGTCGGCAGCGTGATTTCCGGGCCGCATTTCTCAAAGCTGGCGTTGGAGCTGATGCCCGACCAGGTGGACAGCCACGATTCAGGGATCACGAGGCGCGCGAAGCCCACGCTGCCGAGGTTCGAGGTGTAGGGGTCTTGTCCCCAGAGCGTGCCGACGTCCCGGTCGGATGGATCAATGCTGAGATCCCAGCAACGCAGGTCCGCGTCCGTGCGCCAGACCGGAAAGATCGGCGTGTTGGCACCCTGGCGGCGCAGTTCGGCCGACGGCACATCACCCTCGCCGAGTTGCTTGAGTTTCTTGCGGGCCGCAGCCCGCGAGCGCAGCAGGTCCTTTGCGTGGGCGTCGAGCCGCTCCACCCGCGTGCGCTGGGCGGACTTGTAGCGCTCGATGAACTCGGTCGAGTACTTCGACGACGCGGGTGGCTCGGTGAAGCCGTTGGCCGGATCGAAAGGGTCCAGCGAGGCATCGACGGACATCGGGTCCTGCTCGTCGACCACTGATGGATCGATGCAGTTCATCAGCAGCTTGCCCTGACCCGGGTGCGGCGAGACGAAGATCAAGGCATCCGGCGCAGGCATGTCTGCCGCGCCCAATTTGACGGGACGGCCGCCCGGCGTGCTCTCCAGCCTCGCCTCGGGTGCCCGTAGCGCCTGCTGCGTGTAGAAGGCATAGAGACCAGCGCCTCCCGAGAGGCCGAGCAGCACGATCTTCTCGAACCCCAGCTTGCGCAGATGTGCGACCCCGGCCGCGACGTCCAGGAGTGCAACCTCGTGCTCGAGGCGCAGGTCGTTGCCGATCGAGCGCGGCGCCTGGACCCAGCATGCGCAGCCGGCATCCAGCACGTCGGGTACAAGGTAGGGGGTCCCCGAGAACTCCCGCGGATGCATCATGCAGACCACGGTCTTCTCGTCGCCGGATTCCGTATACAGGAAGCCCAGCGTTCGCTGGTTGTCCGCGGTTCTCAGGCCATGGGGCTTGACCTTGTAGGGCCGGTCCATTCTCGTCGGGTTCCAGCCCGCCCCTCTCAGCCCGGCCGTTACGCTTGCCTTGGGTCGCTCGCTCATCGCGTGGTCTCCTGTCGTATTTAATGTTGCGTTAATTTAATGTAGATCAAATTTAATGGCCCGTCAAATAGGCGAGAATGCGAACATGAAAGCATCTGCAACCAGGAACGGCGCAGCCCGCGCCGCACAGGCCTCGGCCGAGCAGAGGTCGAGCACTGACGCACCCATTCCGCGGCGGCGCGGCCGACCTAGCAAGGTCGAGGCGACTGACGCGACCGTCACGCCCTTGTTGTCGCGCGAAGCGATCATCGACAAGGCCGTGGAACTCGCGATGGTCGAGCCACTGAGCGACCTCTCGATCGTTGGACTCGCGCGACAGTTCGGGGTCACGCCTGCGCTGATCCACTACTATGCAGGCAGCCGGGACGACCTGATCTCGGGGGTTATCAACCGCTACTTCATGGAGCGGGTGGAGCAGCTCAAACCCCTCAATCGTGACAACTGGCGAAGCAATGTCGAAGACCACGCGCACGCGATCTTCGACGTGATGCGCAAATATGGAGGAGTGCTGCGCTACCTGATGTCGCACAACCGGTTCCGGCTTTTCCAGCAGGTGGGCGCCGGTGAGACCGACTACGGCATGGTTTACCTCAATCGCATCGCAGACATTTTCCGCAGCGGAGGCTTCAGCCCGGAGCAATGCGCCCTCGGCTACCACCTCTTGATGCAGTACGTGATGACCTCCGCCTACACCGAGGTGAACCGCCAGATGCCTGCGGAGCACGGCGACTACATCCTGGGCCGGATCCGCGCGACGTCTGCGGACCAGTACCCTGCCGCACACTTCTTCGCCGAAGCGTTCTCCCGACTCGACACGGCTACAGCGTTCGATGCCGGGCTTCACATCCTCCTTGATGGCATGCAAAAGTGGTTGCCTGCCGCGTCGGGACTCGACTCGACGGCCAAGAAGAAAGGCAAGACCCGCGGCGCCTCGGCTTGACGTTGTTGTACTTCAACCCATCGCAAGCACGCCTGAGGCTCCGGTGGCCATTCCTCGTCGAAGAGGTCGCGGGCCGGCGCCGCGAGTGACGCGGGCAGCTGCCGCTGGGCTTGAACAGGAGCGTTGCGCTGCCCACTTGCAGGCAAGTTCAGCCCCGATTGCCCGCTCGATCGACGGGCGAGGTCCACCGAAACGCCCGTCGGTGCCTGGCCGTCTGTCTGCTGGGCAAGAATGGGATTGCCGAGATTGATGGTGGCGCGCAAGGTGCCACTGGGCGCCAGCGCTTCGACGTCGTCCTGCGAGTAGTTCACGGTGCTTGTCCGGCGCGATCAACGGGACCCATCGGCGGGCACGAAGAGCTGGCCTTCCATGAGTTGACGCGCACTGCGGCTCATGACGGCCTTGTTCACGGTCCAGGCGCCGTCCGCTTCGGACGCGTCCGCACCGACCGTCAGCGTTCCGGAAGGATGGCCAAACCGAATTTCTTCGTGGCGCCCACCGCCAAGGACTCGGACCACCAGCGTTCTCGGAATTCCGGCAGCCACCGCGATGGCCACCGCACCCGTGCCGGTCATGGCGTGATGAAGCTATTCCATGGAAAAGATGCGGGCGCACAAATTCATGTCTTCAGGTCGAACTTGCTTGCCGCTGGATGCGGTATAGGCGGCCGGGGGCGCGACGAACGCAAGCTTCGGCGTGTGGGGTCGTTTCTCTGTGGCCTCTGCGGCCGTCTTTGCGGGACCCATGGCGACGGTTGCATTGGCCCGGATGGCTTCGCAACGGGCGAGCAGAGCGGCGTCGGAGTTGACCTCCGGTTGGAGTTCCAACCCCGTCAAGCCCAGCGTCGCGGCGTCCACGAAGATGGTGGGATTGCCCGCATTGATGAGCGTTGCCTCCACGGCTCCGATGCCTGGAACGTCCACGGTGTCGATCATCCTTCCGGTCGGGAACATCGCACCCCCCTCGCCTTCCTCGTCCGCGCCCGGCTCCAGGAACTCGAGCTTGATCTCGGCTGCAGGGAACGTGACGCCGTCGAGCTCGAAATCGCCCGACTCAAGAACCTCACCGTCGCGCATCGGAACCTGGGCAACGATCTTCTTCTGGATGTTCGCTTGCCAAATTCGAACGGTAGCGAAGCCGTCCTTCGGCGCCTGAACGAGGCCTCGCTCGATCGCGAAGGGACCGACGGCGGAAGTCAGATTGCCGCAGTTTCCGCTCCAGTCGACGACCGGCGATTCGATGGTGACGGCGCCGAACAGATAGTCGACATCGCAGTCGTCACGGGTGCTGGGGCCGACGATCACGACCTTGCTGGTGCTGGAGGTGGCGCCCCCATGCCGTCGATCTGCTTCCCAATGCTTCCCAAAGGGGATCTGGGCTACCCGTGAACCGAAGCATCAGCGCATCGCGTGCAGCCCCGGGCCTCCGAGCGGCTTCAGGTAAGTCCGCGAGGTTGAAGAAGATGCCCTTGCTCGTTCCCCCCGCGTGTACGTGGCGCGGATAGCAATTTGTGAAGACTTCGTGCTCATGGAATTCCTTTGGGATGAGAGGTGAACGCTATGCAGACGGGACTGCCGGTGGTGGTCAGTCGCGTGACTTTTGAGTTTCTTGCATCGACGCAGACGATCGAGTCGGCGTCTTCTTTCGCGACGACCAGGTCGCCGCCGGGAAGGAGCGTGATGAAACGAGGTACCTTGCCGTGAACGCCCGTCCAGGCGGGCGAAAAGAGAGAGCCGCTGCCAACATCGATCGCGTAGCGCACGACTCTTCCAGGGCCGGATCAGAGGATTGATGCCCAATCGGCGGTGCAGCGACAGCATGGCGATCACGCACAGATGGTAGGTGGTCGAGCCATCAAGTCGAGCCTTCGGGCAGGTTATTGGCGCGGACCTCTTCGGCATCGCGATCGGCGCGCTGACCGTTGGGCCGCTGTCGGACCGCAAGGGGCAAGACGGTGATCCTGCTCACGCTGGCACTGTGTGCTGTCGGGACCTTCGGCTGTGCCTGGTCCCACTCGATCCCGGAGATGACGGCGTAGCGCTTGTCGCGGCAGGCTTCGTGCTCGCGCTGCTGCTGGTGTGTGTCGAGCGGGGCTTGGGCTCGTTCCTGGAGCTCGAGGTGTGTGTGTTCTTCGCGGGTTTCCTCGTCAGCGGCGCGCTGTCTCCATGAACACGCTGGCGGCGGTTTTCTACCCCACGCAGAGCCGCGCCAGCGGCGTGAGCTGGATGCTGGGCATCGGCCGCTTCGGCGGCATCCTGGGCGCGATGGGTGGCGGCTGGCTGCTCGGCGCGGGTTGGGACATCAGCCGCATCTTCATGACCCTGGCGGTGCCCACGCCGCTCGCCGGACTGGCCCTCGCCTTCAAGTGCCTGCGCTACCGCGAAGTGCACGAGGTCGCGGTCGGGCGACGTCGTTGGCGCGCATTGACCGATCCACATTCCAAGGGGACACACCATGATCAAGACACGAACCCAAGTCGGCATCGTCGGCGCCGGCCCGGCCGGGCCGCTGCAGCCCGAATCCGGTCATCCGGGCCAATCGTCTGGGCGTCGCCAGCCGTTGGAGCTATCCAATTCCACAAAAGTAGATTGAAGAGCAATTTTTTTCTCTCCTTCTGCTTTTTGATGCAAATTTGAGAAAATCATGCGCAGCGGTGATGCTTAGACTGGACGCACTTCCACAGCGACTGCACGTCATGGCGGTATGGTTGGTGCGCGTAACCCACGCATTCCGTCCACTTTGCGAGAACCTGAATGAACGCCCTACGCCGCAAGAATCCATTTGCTGTCTTTCTCCTGCCATTCGCAGCGTCGCTGATCGTGTTCTGCGCGCCGGCATCGGCCCAGGAGTGGCCGACCAGGCCGGTCACGATGATCATGGGTTTTCCGGCCGGGTCCGGGGTGGATGTGGTGGCGCGCGCCATCCAGGAGCCGCTTGGCAAGCACCTGGGGCAGCCGGTCGTCATCGATTACAAGTCCGGCGCGGCAGGCAACCTCGCCAGTGAATACGTCGCCCATGCCAAGCCGGACGGCTACACCCTCGTCTTCGGCACGGCCGCCACGCACGGCAGCAATGCGGCGATCTACAAGAAGCTCGCGTTCGACGTGGAAGACGACTTCGTGCCCGTGTCCCCGGTGCTGGACGTCTCGAACGTGCTGATGGTGAATACCGATGTCGTCCCGTCGAAGACGCTCAAGGAATTCGTCGAGCTGATCAAGGCCAACCCGGGCAAGTACGACTACGCATCGACCGGCAACGGCGCCGGCACGCACATGGCGTTCGCTGAATTCAATTCGCGTCTGGGCCTCAACATGGTTCATGTGCCCTACAAGGGCGGGCCCGAAGCCATCCTGTCGGTGGTGCGCGGCGAGACCTGCTGCATCATGAACCAGGTGCAAACGGCACTGCCGCAACTGGCTTCCGGCAAGGTGCGCTTCCTCGGCGTGACCACGGTCAAGCCGGTGGCGGCCATCAAGGACGTGCCGACCATCGCATCGAGCGGGCTGCCGGGCACGCAGGCCTTCGACAGCGCCATCTGGTTTGCCGTGTTTGCGCCAAAGGGAACCGACCCAACCATCGTCGACAAGCTCAACAAGGCAATCCGGGCCGTGATGGAGCAGCCCGAGTTGCGCGCAAAATTCGAAGGCCAGGGCAACACCGTGCGCATCGAATCGCCGGTCCAGTTCAAGCAGACCGTGCATGCCAACCGCCTGAAGTGGGCAGAGGTCGCCCGGACCGCCAACATCAGCCTGGACTGAACTCGTCATCCAAGAATGAAAACAGATACTTCTTCCTCCTTGTCTCGTTCTCCGCTGGATTCTTCGCCCGGCGGTCTGGCCGCGCTCGAGCGGCGTCTTGCCAAAGACCTCGAATGGCTAGGCTGGCCGGCACGCGACTGGATGCCGCCCTGCGCACATGACGGCCAGGCGGTGCTGGACGTGGCGATCATCGGCGGCGGACAGGCAGGCCTCGCCGCCGCCGTGGGCTTCGCGCAGCTGGGGATCCGTGCCGTGGTGTTCGACCGTGCGGGCGCCGGCCTCGAAGGCCCCTGGGCCACCACTGCGCGCATGGAGACGCTGCGCTCGCCCAAGGAGCTCACCGGACCAGCGATGGGGCTGCCGGCACTCACGTTCCGCGCATGGTTCGAAGCGCAGTTCGGGCCGGACGCATGGACGGCAATGGACAAGATCCCCCGCCTGCAATGGATGGACTATCTGCGCTGGTACCGGCGCGTGATGGCGGTGGATGTGCGCAACGACACGCAAGTGCTTGCCATCCACCCGCGCGCCGACGCGATGGTGGGCCTCGACCTGCAGACGCCCAGCGGCGCCAGCAAGGTGCTGGCGCGCCGCGTCGTGCTGGCCACGGRCCGCGACGGCCTGGGCGGCCCGACGGTTCCCGCCTTCGTGCGCGGGCTGCCGAGAGCCCGGTGGGCCCACTCCTCGGACGAGATGGACTACGACAGCCTCGCCGGCCTGCGCGTCGGCGTGATCGGTGCCGGCTCGTCGTCGATGGACAGCGCGGCCACGGCGCTGGAGGCCGGTGCGCGCAGCGTCGACCTGCTGATCCGGCGCGACGACCTGCCGCGCGTCAACAAGGGCAAGGGCGCCGGCGTTCCGGGTCTCACGCAGGGCCATTACGACCTGCCTGACGAACTCAAGTGGCGCCTGCGCCACTACATCAACGTCGCGAACGTGCCGCCGCCGCGCGGCAGCACCCAGCGCGTCTCGCGCCACCCCAACGTGCGCTTCAACTTCGGCTGCCCGATCCGGGGCGTCAAGATGGCAAGCGATGCACTGGCCATCTCGACCCCCAAGGGTGAATTCCAGGTCGACTTCCTGATCGTCGCTACCGGTTTTCGCATCGACTGGTTCAGCCGGCCCGAGTTCGCGGCCATCGCCCCGCACATCCGGGCCTGGAAAGACCGCTTCGAGCCCGCGCCCGGAAACGAAGACGAAGAGCTGTCCGACTCGCCCGATCTGGGGCCGGCCTTCGAACTGCAGGAGAAATCGGCGAGCGCATGCCCGGGCCTCGACCGCATCCATTGCTTCTGCTACCCGGCCGCGTTGTCGCATGGCACCGTGTCGGGCGACATCCCCAACATCAGCGACGGCGCCAGGCGCCTTGCCGGCGGCCTCGCCAGCTTGTTCTACCGCGAAGACTTCGCGCAGCACTTCGCCAACCTCGAGGCCTACGACGAGCCCGAGCTGCTCGGCGACGAATGGGTGCCGGCGCCACCGCCCGGTGCACCCGCCCGCGAGCCGCTGCAGACCGTGACCGGCTGAGCGCCGCACGCCGCCTCTTTTTTTCCAGACGACAGCCCACCCACCAAGACATGACATCTACTGCATCGAC
The DNA here is from genome assembly GCF_056401695.1 of Variovorax sp. P4_D9. Classification (NCBI taxonomy): domain Bacteria; kingdom Pseudomonadati; phylum Pseudomonadota; class Betaproteobacteria; order Burkholderiales; family Comamonadaceae; genus Variovorax; species Variovorax sp. P4_D9. Next base: position 14,764 of record NZ_JBFUIU010000054.1, on the reverse strand, counting down.
CGTCGACGTGATCGACCAGGCCGTTCCATTGGCCACGGATGACCCCCTCTACGCACTCCGGCGACAGCGACCCAAGATCGTCGCGTCCACCCAGGGCAGCTACGAGGGCATGTTTTCACCGGCGGTGAAGGGCATCTCCGTCACCGAACGGCTGCTGGTGGCCCTGTATGCGTGCCGGCTGTCGAAGGCCGACACCTTAGCCGCGCACTACCGCGGCCGCCTGCTGGCCGAAGGTGCGGACGCCGGCCTGGTCGCTGCTGTCGCCAGCGGTAATGCGGCGGCCCAGGCCAACGAGCGTCTGCAGACGATCCTGGGGTTCACTGCCAAGCTGGTCGACCGCCCGATCGAGGGCGACCGCGCGGCGATCGATGCGCTCCTGGGCGTGGGCCTCACCACGCCCGCCATCGTCGCGCTGGGCCAGCTGATCGCGTTCCTGTCGTACCAGATTCGCGTGGCCGTCGGCCTGCAGGCGATGGCGCAAGCGGGGGCTGTGGAATGAGCGCGCCGATCCGCATCAACGGCTTCACCAACGAGGTGCTGGGCTGGAAGGCCTGGCTCGAAACGGTCGACCTGGCGAGCGCCAGCCCCGAGCAGATTGCAGCACTCGAGGAAATGAGCCCGCAGGCCAAGCAGTCCGCCTACTTCTTGCTGTTGGCGCACCAGCCCGAAATGCTGCTGCAGCGCTCGATTGCCTTCAACGCCATCATGTTCGCGCCCGGCGGCATGCCGCGCGCCGAACGGGAGCTCAGTGCTACGGTGGAATCGCGCCTCAACGGCTGCGTCTACTGCGCGTCGGTGCACGCCCAGCGCTTCGAGCAGTTGGCCAAGCGCAGCGACGTGATCACGCAATTGTTCGAGGATCCTCTTTCGGCGGGCACCACGCCGCGCGAGCAGGCCATCGTCAAGTTCTCTGCCGAGCTCGCGCTGAAGCCTGATGCACTCTCGGCCGCGCACGTCCGCGCGCTGCAGCAGGCCGGGCTGACCGACATGGAAGTCCTCGACCTGATCCATGCCGTGGCACTTTTCGCCTGGGCCAACCGGCTCATGCTCAACATGGGCGAGCCCATTTTTCCAGAGGTGGCCGCATGATCCGCTACACCCCCGAGCACCTCTGGGTGCGGCAGGAAGTGGGCGGCGCAACGGCGACCGTCGGCATCACGCGCCACGCGCAGGAAACGCTGGGCGACATCGTGCTGGTCGAACTGCCGGCGCTGGGCCGCCACGCGCAGGGCGCAGCGGTCGGTGTGGTGGAGTCGACCAAGACGGCCGCCGATCTGCACATGCCCACCACCGGCGAGATCGTCGAATGCAACGCCGTGCTGGTCRACCAGCCCGACCTGCTCAACACCGACCCGATGGGCGCGGGTTGGGTGTTCAAGCTCGACGCGATCGAGGCCGGCCAGTTCGATGCGCTGATGGACGAAGCCGCTTACGGGGCTTTCGCCGCCTGACCGGCGCGCCGGCTCAGCGCAGGCGGGCCTGAAGGCCCGCGACCGTTTCGCTCGCGAGGCCGAGCGGTTCGAGCAGGTCGTTGTCCTGCGCGTAGTCGCGGCCGGCCACCAGTGAAGCGCTGTCCACCATTGTGCGGGTCGCCGGCATCGGCACGTCCGCCAGACGGCCCAGCGCCTGCAGGAACACCAGTCCGTACGGCACGTCTTCCGTCAGGAAGCGCGTGTCCAGGCGGGTCGGGCCGGGCGGGCCGCCGCGCTGGGCGTGCAGCTCGTCCGCGATGTCCTGCAGCCGCGTGGCGGTGGTGCCGAACGAGCGCGCGAAATGCGCCTCGACGCTGCCGACCTCGATGCCGAAAGCATTGGCCAATGCGCGCCGCTCGGCGTCCAGCGCCTCGATCACCCGCGCCACGCCGGGCGTGAGGCAGTGGTACTGCGGCCAGGACTCGGCGCGTTCGATGCGGGTCCAGTTGAACAACGCCAGTGGCACGTGGGTGCCAGGATTGACGTTGGAGAGCGCGCTGGCCAGCGGGTTCGCCTGGCCCGAGAAGCCGTCGCCGAACAGCGTGGTGCACAACGCCACCGCCGCACCCGTCTGCGCCTGCGGCAGCGCCGATACGCCCACCGCGCTGCGCCGCATCATGATCCGCACATGGCCAGCCAATGGGCGGCGTGCGGTCAACACTGTGGTGTTGAAGCTGGCCACCGTGAGCCGCTTGCCGGCACGCAGGGTGCTTTCATGCAGGTAGAGGGCCGACAGCGAGGCCATCGAGCTGACGATCACGACTTGGCCGTCGCGCAGCCATGGCAGCAGCGCGTCCATCACGCGGCGATGGCCATTGGCTGGTACGGCAACCAGCAGCACGTCGCTGTCCCGGCAGAGCTGGGCCGGGTCATCCGCCACCTGCACGGCCAACGCGCCCTGGAGCAGCCCTTCGGTGTGCAGTGGGTTCGCGCGCAGGGCCTCGGTGCCGGCACCGCCGGGCGACCACAGCATGGTGCCGTGCCCGGCGCGGATAAGCCAGGCCGCGCTGGCGAGCGCGATCGCGCCGGCGCCCGCGATGCCGACGCGGTAGCGCTGCGCCTGTTCAATCAAGCTTGATGCCGCCGAGCTTGACGACGTCGGCCCAGCGCTGGCTGTCCTCGGCGATGATCTTTTCGAGCTCCGCCCTGCCGCCGCAGGTGCTGACGGCGCCCAACTGCGCAAAGTGCTGTTTCGTCTCGGGCAACTGGCACACCTCGAGCAGTGCGGCAGACAGCTTTTTCACCTGATCGGCCGGCATGTGGGCAGGCGCCATCACGCCCACCCAGATCGGCACCTCCATCCCGCGGAGCTTGCCGGCTTCGCCCACGGTCGGCGGATTGCCGAGCGTGGGCAGGTGCGCTTTCGAGAACGTGCCGAGCACGCGGGCCTTGCCGCTCTGAACCATCGGGTCGATCGACGCGGCGCTGGTGACGATCATCGAAACCTGCCCACCCATCAGATCGGTCAGCGCAGGGGAGGCGCCGCGGTAGGGGACGTGGAGCAGCGTGACGCCGGCAGCCTGGCCCAGCAATGCGCCGGTGAGATGCGACACCGTGCCGTTGCCCGTCGAGGCGTAGCTCACCTGCCCGGGGCGTGCCTTCGCGTCGCGCAGCACGTCGCCCAGGGTCTTGTAGGCACTGTCGGAGCGCACCGCCAGGGTCATGGGCGTGTCTGCGATCAACGCCACCGGGACCAGGTCGCGCCGGGGATCGTAGGGCAGCTTGGACTGCAGTTGCGGCGCCACCGTGATGGCGCCACCGGTGGCCATCAGCACCGTGGCGCCGTCGGTCGCCTTGGCCACGGCATCGGCCGCCACGATGCCGCCCGCGCCCGCCTTGTTGTCGACGATGACCGTGGTGCCCAGTTTGCCGTTGAGCTTGGCGCCGAGGTAGCGCGCGATGACGTCTTGCGCGCCACCCGGCGCGAACGGCACGACGATGCGCAGGGGCTTGTTGTCGGTTTGCGCCATGAGCGGCGACAGGGCCAGGCACGCCGCCAGGCCCAGGAACAGTTGATTCAAACGCAGCTTCATGATCAATCCAGGAATACAAAGGAAACCGAAGACGCGAGTCAAGAGATGGCGCTGCATGCGATCGAGCGCAGACTGCATGCCGCCACTCTTTGGCTCGCACCCAGTCTAGGCAGGGCCAGTGGGATTTGTTTTGCAGATTGCCGCCCCATTCGGGCGCATCGAGCAAACTCAATCCTTGTAGAGCGCCAGGGATCGAATATAAATGCTCCCAGTGGACTGGCCGAGTAGCGAAGCGGCGAGGTGGCGAGGTAGGCCGGGTCGTGTGAACAAACCTTCGGCGGACCGGCGCCCATCGTGCCTAGTCCTTCGCCACCGGGCTCCCTGTCGGCAATTGTTGCGTGACCAGCCTACCGCCCACATCCTTCAACAAGCGATTGAACTCGGGCGAGTCCGAGATGATCGTGCCCGCGGCCGCACGCAGGCGATCGACCGCCTCGTCGGGCAACACGAACGAAGTCGGCTGCTGATTCAGATACTTCAATTCGGCCTTGTCCTTCAACGCCGGAAATGAAACGTCGATGGCATAGATCTCGGCGTCCGGCCCGCGTATCGCCGCAGCAAGCGCCGGATCCTTGTTGTCCGCCATCGCCGCCGACGTCCGGATCTTGCGCATCGTGTTCCAGCGCGCGGCCATATCCCTCAACAATTCGACGGCCTCGAAAGAATTGCGGTCGATCGGGACACCGCTCGACTTCAGCAGGATCTGCACGCTGCCGGGAGGCGACTCCGATTCGTCCCATTGGGTCGGCGGCTCGGACAGTGAATTGACGATGAAGACGACGATCCTCTTTGCGCTGTCGAGCTGTGTAGGCACGCCGGCTTCCTGCATCGCCTCCAGGATCTCCAGCGAATCGAGCACGCCCCGCATGCCGACGTTGTCCGATACGCCGCCGTCCACCAGATGGAGGTAGGGCCTCCTGGCGCCGTCGCCGAACTCGCTCAGCGACCTGAGCGAGCGGATCGCCCGCGCGGCCGGGCGTGGCGGATTGTCGGTAACGGTGAACCGCTTGACCCAGGCGGGCGGCGTCATGTTGCAGGTGCCGCCGTAGTTGTTGAGCGTGATCGGCGAGAGAACCACCGGCACCGCCGAAGAGGCGGCCGCTGCGCGCGACAAAGGCACGGCGTTCAGGTCCGAGCACAGGACGTCGAAAACGCCCTGCTGGAAGACCACGCGGGCACCGCTCGAAATGTCGGTCGCCGATGCGAGGATCAGCGGCCCCTTGCCCCGGTTCAGGTCGCCGAAGGTGGCATTGTTGAACAGGACCTCGTCATAAAGCTGGGACGCCAGTTCGGAGCGCCCCCACCCCGGGGACGACAGTCTGGCCCAGTTGCCCGGATTCAACGATCGGGAAACGATTTCCCCCTGCACATCGCGCTTGAGAAAGCGCTGCTCGTAGTCAGCGAACAACTTGTCCCCGTAGAGGCCGTAGGCGAGCGCGGTGAAACTGCCGCCCGACACGCCTGTGATGATGTCGACCTCATCGAGCAGGCGTCCCGTGTTGCCCTTCGGTCCGACGATCTCGGTCCGGCGAAGGTACTCGAGAACGCCATACGAGAACGCGGCAGCCCGCGTACCGCCACCCGAGAACGCGAGGATGACCAGGGTGTCCTTGTTCTTGACCTGCGCCTGGCGCGTCTCGAACCGGTAGCCGGCGCCCGGATCGGCCTGGGCAATTGGCGGATTGATCGGCCGGGTTGCACAACCACCGAGCCACAGCAGGCTCGCGGCCAGGCACCATAAAGCAAGGCGCAGTCGAAGGCGGGTCATGGTCGCATCTCCTGACTCCGTGGAGTCAATTCGAGTTCAGCCTCCGGGCCCCAACCCCCGCCGAGTGCCAGCAGCAGGTTGACGCGCTGCACGCGCCGTTCGGCCTGCACGCGCAGCAGCGTCGAACGGGCGGCGAACACCGCCATCTCCTGCTGCGTGACTGTGCGCTGATCGCGCGAGCCCACGCGATAGCGGGCGTTCTCGATCTCGAGCACCCTTTGCGCCTCCTTCACCTGTCGATCGAGAATCGGCTCTCGCTGGCGCAGTGTGGCCTCTTCCGAGAGCGCCGTCTCGACTTCGTTGAAGGCCTTCAGCGCCGTCTGTGCCCAGGCGGCGGCGGCCTGCTTCTGCTCGGCGCTTCGGGCCTCTACCTGCGCCTGCAGCGCACCGCCATGGAACAGAGGCGCGACCAGGCCGGCGCCGATGCTCGCGTTCGGGTTGTCGCGATCCTTCAGGACGAACATCTCGCTCGTGATCGAGGAAAGCCCTGCCGTCAAGGACACGCGCGGCAGTCGCGCGGCCTGCGCCTCCTGCATGCGGTCGAAGGCCGCGGCGACCCGGCGCTCGGCGGCAACGATGTCCGGGCGCCGCTCGAGCAGTTCGGACGGCACGCCCGCTTCGACCGACAGGTCGATGCGCGGCCAGGTGTCGATGGTCTTGAGCTCGGCCGCCGGATAGCGGCCCAGCAGCAGCTCGAGCGAACGCAAGGACTTCGTATAGGCCAGGTCCAGCTGGCGTTCGGCGTCGAGATAGGTCTGCAGGGTCGCCTGTGCCAGCACCACGTCGGACTCGCTCGACGCTCCGATCCGCCAGCGCTGATCGGCCAGCGTGATCGATTGATTGCCGGCATCGATCATCTGGCGTGCCAGCTGGCGCTGCAAGGATGCCTCGGTCGCAAGGAACCATGACTTCGCGACGAGGGCCGCGATCGACTGCCGGGCCGCCGCGAGATCGGCCTGGGTCGACGCATACTGATCTTGGGCCGAGCGCGTCGCGTAGCGCACGCGGCCCCACAGATCGATTTCCCAGGAGGCCGAGATCAGCCAACCGTTGAGGCCCGAGCCGTCGCCGCCGAGCTTGCCGCCGCGCCGTCCGATGAAGTCGACGGCGGGCAGCGCCAGTGCGCCCGCCGCCTTGACGCCCGCGGCAGCCGACTCGACCCTCGCGGCCGATGCGCGCAGATCGTTGTTGTAGGTCAGCGCTTCGGCGACCACCCGGCTCAGTACGGGGTCGCCGAAGCCCGCGATCCAGTCGTTTCGCACGCCGCCCGGCACTGCGCCGGCTTTCCAGGCCGGCGGCATCGGCGCGTTGGGCAGCGCTTCGCTCGCGAGCGCCGCATTGTCGGGCGGCGGCTTCAACGCGCAGCCTGCGGCGCCCAGCCCCGCCAGCGCGAGCGCCATCCATATGCGCAAGGAGAGCGTGTTCATGGTCACCTCAATGCAGCTTGAGGATCAGCACGTCGAGCTTCGCGCCGACACGCAGGACGATCTTGCGGATGATGTGGATCAGCGCCAGATGCTGGGTGTAGATTGCGCCCTCGCCCACCGCGCCCGCAGCGAAGAACTCGTCCTGGTGCTTCGGGTCGACCTCGAGCCTGACACCGAAGCGGCCCGGCGGGACCGCCACCGTGCCGGTCGTCGGCAGTTGCGTCGAGTTCACCAGCTGGCCCTGGGCCTGGGCCCAGACGATGGATTCGACCTTGGCCTTGAAGATGTGGCCGGGCCGGGTCTTCAGGGAGAACTCGGCTTCATCCCCGGTCGCGACCTCGTGCAGCTCGTTCTGCTGGTAGAGGGCGATGACCTGGTACTCGTTCTCGACGAAGGTCATCGCGGGAGTGATCGGAAACGCCGCCGTCATCGAGCCGCGCCTGAGCTGCAGGTTGATCGCATAGCCGTTGGAGGGAGCGACGACGGTGGTCTGCGAGAGCTCCCACCGGGCGCTCTCGAGCTGTGCCTTGATCTGCGCAATCTCGGCCTGGTCGTCATCGACGGTCGCCGACAGGCTGGCGCGCACCTGCGCCTCGCCGGCAATCGATGCCGCGAGTTGCGCCTGCAGTTCCAGCACGTTGGCTTGCGCCTGCTCGAGCGCGAAGCGATCGCCCGCGCCTGCCGCGACGAGTTGGCGGTTCTGCTCGACCCGCTTGCGCGCGAGCTCGAGTTGAGCGCGCACCGCGCCGGATTTCGAGGTCGCGGCATTGAGCTCGGCGCGCATCTTTCGCGTCCCCCCCTGCGCATTCGCCAGCTGGGCCTCCAGCGCCTTGACCTGCAACTGGTAGGGCGTCGGATCGATCCTGAACAGCACGTCGCCGCGCTTGATCGGTTGATTCGGCTCGATCGGCACCTCGATCACCTGCCCCTTCACCTGCGGCACGATGTTCACCACGTACTTGAAGACCCGCACGTCGGCGCTCGACGGTGCATAGATGTTGAGCAGCATGATCAACACCGACATCGCGACCACCGGGATGGTCACCACGATCACCATCGAGACGTTGTTCCAGGGCAGCCACTTGAACTTGAAGAAGATCAGCCAGACGAAGAAGGCGTAGATGCCGAGCAGGATCGCTTCCATTACGCGGCGCTCCCTTCAGGCGCTGCGGCACCCTCAACCATGCGTTGCTGCGCGGCCCGCACCCGCTCGCGCACCAGCCTGAGTTCGGGCGTCAGGCCGCCGCGCCGCTCCAGCGTAGCCAGTTCGCCAAGCAGGTGATCGAGGTGCTCGGCTTCGAACTCGTCGCGGTGTGCACGCTCGCCGTGCTCGATGAAGAAGTCCTCGTGCTTCTCGGTGCCGAAGGCCATCTTGTAGCCGATCGGCCGCGTATAGGCCCAGAGCCACGCGATCGGCCACAGCAAGCCGCCGAAGACGAGCGACAGCAGGCAAAGCGTATGGATCGCGGCCTTCTGCGGGTGGTGGTTCTTTTCGGCGATCTTCTCGGGCATCACGTGCAGCATCCAGAACAGCGCGATCCCGAGGATCGGCACCAGCACGAGCACGACATAGGACATGACGTCGGCCATCGTGTCGAGCGCTTCGCCTTCGAGGAACGAAGCGTGGGCATGGGGGGCCCACCCCCATGACAGCGCGATGACAATGCTCAGGCAGGTGCGCAGCGCTGCGCTGCCCGAGCCTCTGGAACGTTCAATTGGCTGATGCAAGGTTCGATCTCCCTGTCGATTGCCAAATGTAACGTAACCAGAAGTGCTTCATTTGCAATCGAAACTTCAGCGCATCGTCCGGCCCACCGGCCCGAGGCGGCGGCCGGTCGCCCGGTAGGCGTCCTCGACCCAGGCGCACAGCAGCGGTCGCGTGCTCGCGGGCTCGATGATGTCGAGCACCCCGAAGCGCTCGGCAGTGCGCATCGGCGACGAGACCGCGTGGTAGTGCGCCTCGATCTCCAGCCGGTGCGCCACCGGGTCTTCGGCGGCGGCGATGTCCTCCTTGAAGGCCGCGGCGACGCCGCCCTCGACCGGGATCGAGCCCCAGCGCGCCGATGGCCATGCGTACCGGTTCGGCAGCGCCGTCCCCGAAGGCCCATGCCAGGGGCTCAGCATCGCGCCGGCCAGGCCCACGCAGCGTCGCAGCACGATCGCCAGCCATGGCACGCCTGACTGTTCGATGGCGTGCAGCGTCTGCAAGGCGGCCGAGAGCGTGCCCTCGCGTTCGGCGTCGGGCCCGGTCATCACGCCCGGCTGGTCGACCATGTTGACGATCGGCAGATGGAAGGTGTCGCACAGGTCAACGAAGCGCGCCATCTTCAGCGCAGCGGCGCGCGTCAAGGCCCCACCCATCACCATCCGCGTGGCCGTTGAGCCTGGCAAGGCAGGTGATGGTCGAGCCGCCGAAGTCGGGCGACATCTCGAAGATCGAGTCCTGGTCGAAGATCGCCTTGAGGATCTTGCGCGGCTGGAAGATCTTGCGCTTGTCGGCCGGGATCGCCTGGTTGAGCCAGGGGTCGCAACGATCGGCCGGATCGTCGCAGGCTGCGCGCGGCGGCTGTTCCCACACGTTGCTGGGCAGATAAGACAGGAACTTCCGCGTGGCTTGCAGTGCCTCTTCCTCGGTGTCGACGGCCAGTTGCACAGCGCCGCTGTGGCGGTGCATCGCGTCATAGCCGCCAAGCGACTCCTTGTCGATGTCGAGGCCGAGCGCCTGCTTCACCACGGGCGGCCCGCCGGCGAAGATCTGGCTCTTGCCGCGAATCATGATGGCCAGGTGCGCGGAGCCGACCCGCAGCGCGCCCAGGCCGGCGCAGGCGCCCAGCGCGATGCCGACCACAGGCACTGCGCCAAGCAGCTGCGTCATCGGCAGCATTGGATAGCCCGGGATCTTGGTGTGTCCGAGCTTGTCGAGCAGCTTGACGCTGCCGCCCGCGCTGTCGACCATGCGCACGATCGGCAGCTTGTATTCCCACGCATAGCGGTCGGCGAAGATCCACTTCTCCGACACCGAGCCCTCGGAGGAGCCGGCGCGAATCGTGAAGTCGTCCGAGGCCACCACGTTGCGCCGCTCGGCGATCTTGCCGACGCCGACGACGGCATTGCTGGGCGTGAAGCTCTCGCGCTTGCGGTCGGCGCCGTACTTGACGCCGCCGGCCAGCGCGCCGATCTCCTTGAAACTGCCGGCATCGAGCAGGCCATCGATGCGTTCGCGCGCCGTGAGCTTGCCCTGCGCGTGATGGCGCGCGACCTGCTCCTCGCCGCCGAGTTCGCGTGCGATCGCACGCCCTTGCGCCAGTTCGTCCAGGTCGGCGGCCCACTCGCCCGTTGCGGGCCGGGATGTCTCGGTCGTGTTCATTTTGAAGTTGCTCCGGTTGAATGGCGCGCCAGGTAGGCGTCGCGCAGGTCGTTCTCGGTTACCTTGCCGGCGTGGTTGCGCGGCAGCGCGTCGACGAACTCGATCACGCGCGGTTTCTTGTAGCCGGCGATCAGCTCGGCGCAATGCCGCGCCAGCGCGTCGGCTTCGATCGCTTGTCCAGGTCGGCGCACCACGAAGGCAGCCACCACCTCGCCCAACTTGGCGTCGGGCAGGCCGAGCACCGCCACCTCGGCGACCGCCGGGTGGGCCTGCACCGCATCCTCGACCTCGCGCGCATAGACGTTGAAGCCGCCGCTGATCATCATGTCCTTGTTGCGGCCCACGATGTAGAGAAAGCCCTCGTCGTCGAAGCGGCCGAGATCGCCGCTGTAGTACCAGCCGTCGCGGATCGATTCGAGCTCCAGGTCGGGCCGGCGCCAGAAGGCCACCTCGCCGATGCCGCGGTGCCAATCGCGATCTCGCCCACTTCGCCGGCGGGCAACACAGTATCTAAGCAGGGCAGCGAGAAATCGACAACTGTCAGTGGCCTTGCCTGGACGGATTGGTGCGCCGAATGATCGGTCGTGGCCTCCGTCGGCTGGATCGATGCGCAGGAGTGCGAGATCATTCCAGTCCATGGATCCACACCAAGGTCCCCGCTGGGGATGGTTGCCCATCGAGGGCAGCTGGCGCTACCACCTCCTCCTGGCAGGCACGGGCATGTTCGTCCTGGGTCCGTTGGCCGGCGTGACTGCGGCCTATATGAATTTCTCGCTCGGATTCTTCGTGGGCGGCCAGGTGCTGGCGGGGCTGCTCGGGTCCGCCGTCACCGCGGGCTACGGTGCGGCAGGGCGGCACGGCGCCAACTACATCCAGACCGCGGCCGCCTCGGTCGCCAGCATGAGCGGGCTGGGCGTACTGCTGCAGGCCATGGCGTGGATGGGGCTGCCGCAGCCGCCTGGCTGGCAGATGGCGCTGTACCTGGCCTGCATCGGCATGTTCGGCGTCGGCGTGGGCATGCTCTACACGCCGGTGCTGGTGGACCGCATGCACCTGGTCTTTCCGTCCGGGCTGGCGGTGGCCAACATTCTGCGGGCGCTGACCGACACCGCGCTGCTGCGGCGCTCGGTGCGGCAGCTCGGAGGCGGCGTTGTCCTTGGCCTGGTCACGGGACTGAGCACAGCCCGCCTGCCGCTACCGGCCGCCATCGAACTGTCGGCGTCCACCTTCGGCGCGGGACTCGTGATCGGCGCGCGCATCGGCATTCCCGCGGTGGTGGGCGGGTTGACCGGCGTGGTGCTGCAGCCGTTCTTCGTCCGGATCGGCTGGCTGGAGACCGGCGACCCGCCGCGCAAGATCATGTTCCTCATCGCGTTGGGCACGATCATGGGCGCAGCCCTGGTGGACTTGATGCTGATATTCGCGCGCGCCCTGCCCCGCGCGCGGCGGCAGGCTGCAAGCAATGCGCCGCCGCCGGCCGTCGACGACTGGCGGAGGGTGAACAGCACCCGACTGGTGATGTGGGTGGCCTTCTGGGCGGCCGCCACCGTGGCCTGCGRCCACTGGCTGCTGGGACAGCCCGCTTTCTTTCTGCTGGTGGCCGTGGCGCTGGTGTTCCTCTTTGCCCTGGTCAACGGTATCTCGGTCGGTATCAGCGACTCCAACCCTATCTCTTCGGCCTTCGTCGTGACGGTCGTCATCCTCGCCGCGCTGGGCCTGCGCGATCCCGGCGTGGGCCTAATGGTCGGCGCGGTGCTGTTGGTGGCGACCAGCGTGGCCTGCGACATGCAGCAGGACCGCTCCACCGGCTGGCGGCTCGGCACGCCACGCGTGCCGCAGTTCCGCTACCAGGTGCTGGGGATCGTCATGGGCGCCGTGCTGGCGGTGGTGTTCGCGCGGCTGTTCATGGCGGCCTATCCGGTGCTGCTGCAGGACCAGACGGTGCTCAAGGCCGACCAGCAGCCGGCCGGTTGGAGTTCGGCCATGACGTTCAAGTTCGTGGGCGTGCTGCGAGGCCTGGCACAAGACCTGCCGTTCCAGCGCGTCGCCATCGGCGTGGGCATCGTCGCCGGCCTGACGATCGAAGTGCTGCGCAAGTGGGTGCGCCCGCGCAATTTCGTGCTGGACGCCGTCGTGCTGCCTTCTCCCTACGCGCTGTCTTTCGGCGGGTTCGTCAGCCTGCCGACGTCGCTGTGGCTCGGCGCGGGCGGCGTTGCAGGCAGCCTGTGGGCGGCGCGCGCGCCAGTGCGGCGCGATGTACCGGAAGACATGAGCAGTGCTTCGCTGTTTGGCGGCGGATTGATCGCCGGCGATGCACTGGCGGCGGTGGGGATTGGCGTCGCCAGCTTGCTGGCGGTGTTGACTTAGGCCAGACTTAGGCCCCCTCCCAAGCGCGATTGCGCTTGATCAAGGYCGACAGTCTCCGACCGGTTGGTTTCGTACTCAGCTCATTCGGCGCGGGACCATAGATGGCCGCTCAGTCGGGTCGTGGCAATGGTGCGAGTTGAGAATTGGGTTCGGCGTTCTCCGACGCGCGCAAGAACCGGCTCGACCTGAGCGTGGGCATCGCCTGGGCAGCGCGTCGCAGATCGCGCTGTTCGTGGCACCGGCGCTGGCGTTGCTGAGCTATTTCATCGGACCGGCCCCAATGGACCTGCAGTTCTGGCCAGGCGCCGTGGTGATGGTGCTTATCGCCACCCTCACCGCAGTGTTCGTTACGAACAGTGGGCGCTCGGCCTGGTTGGTCGGTGTGTTGCTGCTCATGGTGTATCTGATCTTCGCCATGGACTACCTGATGCCGCAGGAGCGGTGAAACAAGAATGCAATCCCGGCGATCTCGACCCGGCTCTGACCCGCGAGCGCCAGCAACGAGTCCCGCCCAGCGAGCCCCGCGCCACACGATCAGCGGCTCTCGCAAACGATCCGAATGCCGGAGTAGCTTCCAACCGCCCTGGTCCCGGTGTTGTCTGTGTCGGTCATCACGGCGACAGCCAATACCGGGCCCGGTTCGGCGCCATAGGCCTTCCTGTAGTCGTCGGCGAGGTTGCGCCGCACTGATTGCCAGCGGCCCAGGTCGGCTGACCCCGAGGCCACGGCCAGCATCTCGACCTGGCTCGTGTGCGCCGAGGGAATCATGGTGCCCACGGGGACTTGATCAGTCCAGATGTACATCAGCACCGCGTAGGGCACCTCGCGCCGGGCCAGATTCTTCGCGCGACTGAATCGCTTCCGCTCCGTATCGGGCAAGGTGGCGACATCGCCGTCGAAGGCCACCAGCACGCGCAGTGGCGCGTCCTCACGGTCCTTGTCGCGGTTGTCAGCGCCCGCAATCAGCGCATCGGTCTTCCAATCCCAGCTGAGGGTCATGGGCGTGCGAAGCGCAGGCTTCAGCGGCGCCACGAAAAGCGAGGCCGATCGGTCCGCGGTGGCACACAGCACCGCCGAGCGATCGCCCTCGTGCACCAGGCCGCATTCTTTCGCCCGAATGCGACTCTATCTCCTCGGCTGACTCCGCAATCGACACCCGCGTAGGACATCCCATTACCCGCAGCCCCTTGAAGCGACGGTCGCGTTCATTCCAGATCGCTCTCTTGCTTCCGATCGCGGAAACCTGAGCGAAGTTTGAACGGCCCGCAGTGAGCGCGCAAGAAGGGCGTCGCCGACATTTTCGATGGACAGTGGTGCCGGCGTTGCCTCCCGAGTCAGAACGCGTCCGGCCCCAGCGCGTTGGCCGAGGCCGCCCCCTCCACGATGCTGTCGCGCAACCCCGACACTCGCGTCAGCAGGTGCTCGGCGTAGAAGTGCRCGATGGCGATCTTCTGGCGCATGAACTCGACGTCGTCCCCGGCAGCGCGCTTGGACTGGGCCGCCAGCAGTGCACGGCCGAGCTGCCAACCCGCCACCAGGTTGCCGGCCAGCATCAGGTACGGCACCGACCCGGCGTACACCGCGTTGGGGTCGGTCCGGCCGCGGGCGACGATGAAGTCGACCACGTCGAGGAAGGCCCTTCGCGCCACGGCCAATCGGCCGGCCACCGCATGCGCAGCCTCGCTGTCGCTCCCTCGCAGCGTCGCCTCGGTGGCTTCGATCTCGGCGGCGATCGCCTTCGCGACGGCGCCGCCGTCGCGCGCGGTCTTGCGGCCGACCAGGTCGTTGGCCTGGATCGCCGTGGTGCCTTCGTAGATCGTGAGGATCTTGGCGTCGCGGTAGTACTGCGCCGCACCGGTCTCCTCGATGAAGCCCATGCCGCCGTGCACCTGCACGCCGAGCGAGGCCACTTCGAGGCTCATCTCGGTGCTGTAGCCCTTGACCAGCGGCACGATGAATTCGTAGAAGGCCCGGGCGCTTTGGCGTGCCTCGCCGTCAGGGTGCGCATGCGCAGTGTCGTAGGCCGCCGCAGCGGTGAGCGCCATCGCGCGGCATCCTTCCGTCAGCGCGCGCATCGTCAGCAGCATCCGACGCACGTCGGGGTGGTGGATGATCGCAGCCGCGCCGGGCAGCGAGCCGTCCACCGGTCGACCCTGTACCCGGTCCTTGGCGTACGCAGCGGCCTGCTGGTACGCGCGCTCGGCAACGGCGACGCCCTGCAYGCCCACGGCGTAACGCGCGGCGTTCATCATGATGAACATGTACTCSAGGCCGCGGTTYTCCTSGCCGACCAGATAGCCGATGGCGCCCCCATGGTCGCCGTATTGCAG
>NZ_JBFUIU010000053.1:0-23581 GCF_056401695.1 Variovorax sp. P4_D9 | reverse complement strand
GCGAGATCGATGCCAACGTACAAAATAGTCATGGGGCTTCCCCTTCCGAGTGAGTTGATGGAGATTCGCAACCCCATCGTGGCACTTTGTTGCCGGCAGCCGCAACACGCAGCGGCTTAATCGGGACGGGGAAGCTCCCTTACATTCGACTACCCCGGCTGGCGCTGCGTGCCGGGCCATGGGACTGTGGCTCGGCGCACCTGCGCGCCAGCAGGCGCGCGTGCACCGCGTGGCGCTGGTGGGACCGCGGGCGCAACGCGCGGCGCGGCCTCGACCGCCGTTGGCCCTGGACGCCCAAGAAAACCAGATGCTGCTGGACACCTCAACAGCGAGCGCTTCGTCGACACCGCGCCGGCAGCGGTGCACGCCACACTGCTGGACGAGGGACGCTACCTCGGCTCGGTGCGCACGATGTATCGGAGCTGGCGATCAACGGCGGCTGTCGCGAGCGAGGCTGTCAGGGACACCGCGTCAGAGTGCCGGTCGATTCGATCGGCGCGGCTGCGCCGGCGGGCGGCGGCAGGCCGGCAACGCTGTCCGGCATCTCGCGCAGCCCRCCCTGCTTCAGCCAGAAGTCGGTGCGCCATCCATGTTCTCGATGCCGTCCACTCGAAACGCACGCGAGGGCGCACGTTGCGCTTGCGCGGGTAATCGTCGGCCAGAAAAACCGACTCTGAGGCATGGTCTTGGCAAATCAAGATGACCGGTCATATACTACGCGCACTTACTGCCGATCCACGGCAGATCGGAGCACTTCATGAACCTCAGCGGGAACACTATCCTCATCACGGGCGGCGGCTCGGGCATCGGCCGCGGCCTGGCCGAAGCCCTACACAAGGCAGGCAACCAAGTCATCATTTCCGGCCGACGCAAGAGTCATCTCGATGCCACCACTGCCGCCAATCCCGGTATGGCTTCGATCGAAATGGACGTCAGCGATCCAGCGAGCATCGCCTCGGCCGCAAAGCAACTGACGCGCGACTTTCCTGCGCTGAACGTGTTGATCAACAACGCCGGCATCATGGAGCTCGACGATGCATCGACCCTGATTGACGAAGCCTTGCTGGTCTCCACGGTGACGACCAATTTGCTTGGCCCGATCCGCGTCACTGCGGCCTTCGTCGAGCACCTCAAGAAGCGGCCGGATGCCACGGTGATCAACGTATCGTCCGTGCTCGGCTTCGTTCCTCTTGCTGTGTCGGCGGTGTATTCATCGACCAAGGCCGCCATCCACTCCTACACGCAGTCGTTGCGCTGGCGACTGCAGGGTACCTCGGTGAAAGTGCGCGAGATCGTGCCGCCATGGGTGCAAACGGACCTTTTGAACAGCAACGACGAACCGCGCGCAATGCCCCTGGCACCCTTCATCGCGGAGGCGATGGCACTGCTGGCGACGGGCGAGAACGAGTTGGTGGTGGACAACGCCAAACCGCTCCGGGCAGCCGTCGGACCTGACAATGGTGCCTTCGCTCTGCAATTCAACGACGCTTTCATCGCTGGATGAACTCGGGCAACGGCGCAAAGCGACAACTCACAGAGCTACACCATGGGCCGACCCAGCGTTCGTCATCTCATCGTCGATGCAGGCCTGCGCGTGTTTCTACGCGGCGGCTTCACGGCGAGCAGCGTTCAGGACATCACCGACGAGGCCGGTGTTCCGAAGGGTTCGTTCTACAACCATTTCGAGAGCAAGGAAGCGCTCGGCGCGGAGATCGTCGATCTCTACGCGGAGGGTGGTGCGCGTCGCGTCGATCTGAAGGACAAGTCGCTCTTGCCACTCGAACGCCTGCGCCGGCACTTCTCCGGCTTGAATGAGATGTACACCGGCTCGGACTTCACGAAAGGCTGCCTGCTGGGGAATTTCAGTGCAGAACTATCCGACGCCAGCCCACTCATTCGCGAGCGCCTGTGTGCATTGTTTGAGCGATGGACACGTGAGATCGAAGACGCAATTGCCGAAGCTCAGCTACGCGGCGAGGTTCCGACGCAGACCCGTGCGTCGGATCTCGCGGCATTCCTGCTCGATGCCTATGAAGGCGCCATCCTGCGTGCAAGAGTTGAAAAGTGCGCTGTAGCCTTCGATCGATTTATGACGCTCGCCTTCGACAAGATCTTGCGCTGAGGCGCGGAGGCCCGGAGACGGGCCGACGGCAGCGTTCTTTCACATTTCGCATTCATGGGCCGGCTCGAACAGTCGGTCCAATGGAGTCATCATGTCCTCTACCCAAGTTCCGGTACGCGCGATTCCAAGGCAGCTCTACTGGCTGGCTCTGGGTGCCTTTGCCATCGGCACCGAAGGCTTCATGATCGCACCGCTCCTTCCAGGCATTGCCTCATCCGTCGGAGTCTCAGTTGCCGCTGCGGGTCAACTGGTCACTGCCTTTGCCCTCGCCTATGCGCTCAGCTCACCGCTCAGCAGGCCAGGCTGATCGGCATCGCCAGATTTCAGGTCGCTCCAGTGGCTCTCTCCCTGAATGCTTCCTTCATGTTCATCGGATTCTGCTGCGGCGCCGTGCTCGGCGCCTTGACCCTGAGCCATGGCTCCCCTTCGGATATCGACTGGGTGGGTGCGCTGTGCGGGGTCGCCGCATTGCTCCTGTCGAGGGCAACATCCGTTCGTTCAACAATTCGCTGGGAAGATGTCAAGGTAGCCTAAGAGGCATCTCTGGATATGGGCCGTGGACGGAATCACACACTACCGGCGAGAGCGGACGATCTTGCAGAGGGCAAGGAGGCGGTTGAGCATGTTTGGAGAACAGAAATGAGTCAATCCATCAAAGCAAAGAACAAGGCCCTGGTCCTCGCGGCCTTCGACGCGTTGTTCAACCAGCGCGATTACGCGAACGCCGAGCAATACTGGTCACCGAACTACGTCCAGCACAGCGCTCACATCGCGCCGGGCCGCGACGGACTGTTCAACCTGATCAAGAGCTTGCCGGCCTCGCTGCGCTACGAGCCGGGCCTGATCATGGCCGAGGGCGACTTCGTGATGGTCCACGGCCGCTTTTGGGGCGAACACCGTCCGGTGAACTGGATCGGCGTGGACATCCTGCGCATCGCCGACGGAGTTCTGGCCGAGCACTGGGATGTGCTGCAGGATGAGGCGACGCGTGCGGAGTCGAAGAGTGGGCTGCCGATGTTTGGCGACAAGTTCATCGCTTGACACCGAGATCTGGCTCGGGCTGGTGTCGTGGCGGCATCGGAGCAAGGCAAGCCAAATCTCGTGGACATCAGCAAGTCAGTATGACTCCCGGCGGCGGTGGCTGACCACCGCGCGAGATAGCGCGGATTGGACCTGTGCTTCCGAAGCCTTTGATGCCGCTGTACCGTTCAGATCACCAGGCTGAACGATCCGGCGAGGCGCGTGTCCTGCTTGATGCCGAACCGGTTGTCGCCCCCGATGATCGTGGACACGGTCCACATGACCGGGGTGTTCGGAATCGGGCTCGAAAGTGCAAGCGTCATGTGGCGGAAGTCGGTGCCGATCGGCCTGTCATGGCGAGGGTGTTCGGCCGGTCGGCCGCGCTCGCGCAACTTTCGCGACGCGAACGTGTCAGCGAAGAATCAGCATGCTGATGGAATGCGCCGCGGACGCAACGTACTGCAGGATGAGCGCGACGGACAGCGATCGCGCATTCTTGTTGATCTTCAAACGCCGACTTCTTGCGGACATGCGCATGGACTGAACTGTGCATCTGCAAGGCTGATTGCTCCCTGACGAAGAGAGTGCCGCCTCTTGCCGTTTCGCGTATCGTGCCCGCGATCGTGTTTGAAAAAATCAGGACAGGAGGTCCGAGATGGATATCGTGCGTGAGATCCGTTCCTTCAACAAAGACCGCGACCCGGATCGCCTGCTGCTCAAGTACCGCAACATGCGCGCGAGCCCGTTCGTATTCCTGCGCGGCACGTGCCATCTGTTCTACAAACGGCTCTCTCGCGTCGGCGTGCCGCGCTCGGCGCCATTGACCTGGGTCTGCGGGGACCTGCACCTCGAGAACTTCGGCAGCTTCAAGGGCGACAACCGTCTCGTCTATTTCGACATGAACGATTTCGACGAGGCGGCATTGGCACCAGCGAGCTGGGACCTGGTCCGGTTTCTCGCGAGCCTTTGGGTCGGCGCAGGAAGCATCTCGGTGCGCTCGCGTGAAGCGCGCAAGCTCTGCGAGATTTTCATCGAAAGCTATGCGGCGGCGCTTTGCGCCGGCAAGGCCTACTGGGTCGAGCGCGACACCGCGCAGGGACTGGTGCGCGTTCTGCTCGACGGCCTGCGTGAGAGGCAGCGTTCGCAGTTTCTCGCGAGCCGCACGGACATCAAGGGCCGTCGTCGCTTGCTGCGCACGGACGGCATGAAGGCGTTCCCTGCGTCCGACGAGCAGCGCGCGAAGGTCGTCGGGGTCGTCGATCAATACGCCGCACTTCAGGCGGATCCAAAGTTCTATCGAGTGCTGGACGTGGCGCGGCGAATCGCCGGCACCGGAAGCCTCGGCGTAGACCGCTATGCGATTCTGGTCGAGGGCAAAGGCTCGCCCGACGGAAACTACGTGCTGGATTTGAAGCAGGCACTTCCATCTTCGCTGGTGCCACACCTGAAGGCGGCACAACCGAAGTGGAAGTCGGAGGCACATCGCGTGGTCGCGTTGCAGCGCCGCCTCCAGGCTGTCTCGATGGCCTTCCTGCAGCCGGTGATGGTGGGCGGGTCGCCTTATGTCCTGCGCGCCCTGCAACCGACCGAGGACCGCGTGACATTGGTCGGCAAGTCCGCGCAAGGCGCGAGCGATCTCGAAGGTGTGATCGCCGTGATGGGAAAGCTGGTCGCGTGGGCACAGCTGCGAAGCGCCGGCCGCGAAGGTTCAACCATCGCCGACGAACTGATCGACTTCGGCCACCGCAACAAGTGGAAGGCGCGCGTGCTCGATGCATCCACCGAGTGCGCGGGGCAGGTGCAGCGTGACTGGTCGACTTACGCCACGGCGTATGACGATGGAGCGTTTCCGGCCTGATCGGCGGAAGCGGCCTGCGGCGCCACAGTGTCAGTGCTGGTGACCGTGCTCGGTAATCGGACTTTCTCTGCGGATCGATAGCCGCGAGAGTTTTTCCTTTGAAAGTCAATAGCTTGCGCCGGGCAGTCTTCGCGCACAGACTTGCATCCGTAAGTGGTTGTCGTGCATAGAGATTTTTGCCCTGACCGTATCAAACTGCATCAAAAGTACGATCACCCCGTTGCGCGCCACCAGGATCAGGTCGAATCCGCGCCGGGCGAGTCGGTCGGCGTAGACAGCGCCGATGCCGGACGACGCGCCCGTGACGAGGGCGGTGCCTGGGTTGTGCTTGAGAGTCATGACTTTTTTCCTTTCGCTACTGCGGAGTATGGAAAGGAAAGTGTCCGGGGAACGCGGGATGGCGTAAATATCGTTTAAGCCACCTTTTGTGCCATCAGCTTGAATGGCCCGGAAGTTGCAATCCCCACGTTCAATGTTTATGACGTTWAGATTGAATTGCCGGACCGGCTTCGGGTACGGTTGGCACCTTAACGCCGTCAAGGCAGATCCATTGAAACACCGACCTCGGAACTCGACGCCATGCCCTACGAAACGCTTTCTCTCGCCATTGCCGACGGCATCGCGACCCTGACGCTGAACCGACCGGCCGCCCTCAACGCGCTGTCGATGCTGCGCTCGGCGCTCAAGCAGGTCAAGGCGTCGAGCAAGGCGCGTTGCCTGGTCCTCACGGGAGAGGGCCGGGGCTTTTGCACGGGGGTCGATCTGACGGCGGAACGACAGGGACTCGATCCCGGCGATCCGGATGAATTCCTGCGCGACTACTTCGTCCCGCCGTACCAGTTGCTGAGCTCGCTCGACATTCCGAGCATCGCCGCGGTCAATGGCGCGGCAGCCGGCGCCGGGATGAGCCTCGCACTGACCTGCGACATCGCGGTCGCGGCCGAGTCCGCCTATTTCCTGCAGCCGTTCGTCAATATCGGCCTGGTGCCGGACCTGGGCTCGAGCTGGTTGCTGCCGCACATGGTGGGCAAGTCGCGGGCCGCGGGGCTCATGCTGATGGGCGAAAGGCTGGCCGCGCGAATCGCAGCCGAATGGGGATTGATCTGGAAGTGCGTCGACGACGACGCGCTGGCGGCCGAGGTTCAACGCTTCGCTGCCAAGGTCGCCGGCGATGCGCGGCTCGGTCTGGCCATGACCAAGCAGTTGCTGCGCCAGGCCTTCCAGAACGACATCGGCGTCCAGATGCAGCGCGAGATCGAGTACCAGCGCGAATGCATCCGCAGCCCCGATTTCGCCGAGGCCCGTGCGGCTTTCAAGGAAAAACGCGAGCCGGTGTTCGAATCAACTGTCCTGCCGCGTGTCGGCAAATGAGACGGCCCCTTCCTGCGCCATGGCGTGGAGTTCGTCCGGCGTGTAGCCCAGTCGGCTGAGCACCTCGTGGGTGTGCTCGCCGAGACGCGGYGCCGGCGCCAGCGGGGGCGAGAGGGTGTCGTTCCAATAGGTCGGCGAGCCGAGCGTTCGCAGCCGGCCTTCGGTCGGATGCTGTTCTTCCCCCACCAGTCCGCTGGCCCGAAGCTGTGGATCGTCGATGAGATCGTCGAGCGTCGCGGGCACTTGGTTCGGGATGTCGATGCGATCGAGCAGGCTGCGCCATTCCGCCGTGCTGCGCGTCGGCATGACGCCGGCAACGAAACCATAGACCTCGTGGATGTGGAGCGAACGGTTGCGCTGGCTGGAGAAGCGCGGGTTCTGCTCGATCATCTCCGGCTGCCCGATGGCCGAGAAAAAGGCGCGCCAGTGCTTGTCGTTGTAGATCAGCACGCACAGGTGGCCATCGGCGGTGCGGTAGGGGCGCCGGTGGGTGGACAACAGCCGGTCGTAACCCGCCGGACCGAGGGCGGGCTCGAAGCTCGCGCCCGCCAGGTGATCGGCGAGCACGAAGTGCGCGGCGCTCTCGAACATCGGGACCTCGACGTACTGGCCTTCGCCCTCGCGCTCGCGTGCGAACAGTGCCGCGGTGACGGCATAGACCACGTGCAGGCCCGCGACACGGTCGACCAGCGACAGCGGCACGTAGCTTGGTTCGCCGCCCGTGTAGCGCTGCATCAGCGAAGGAATCGCGACGGCGCCCTGGATCAAGTCGTC
Organism: Variovorax sp. P4_D9; assembly: GCF_056401695.1. Classification (NCBI taxonomy): domain Bacteria; kingdom Pseudomonadati; phylum Pseudomonadota; class Betaproteobacteria; order Burkholderiales; family Comamonadaceae; genus Variovorax; species Variovorax sp. P4_D9. The sequence continues at coordinate 16,436 of NZ_JBFUIU010000053.1, read as the reverse complement.
GTAGGCGGGCTTGTCCGCAAGCGGGCCGCGCGATCCGTAGCCGCACGCAGTCACCTGGATCAAGCGCGGATTGCTCTGCCGCAGCACCTCCGGCCCCAGGCCCAGCCGCCGCATGGCGGCCGGGCGGACGTTGCAGAGAAAAACGTCGGCCTGCGCCACCAAGCGCAGCAGCGCCTCGCGTGCGGCGGGCTTCTTCAAGTTCAGCACCACGCTTTGCTTGCCGCGGTTGCCGTGCAGAAAGACATGGCCCATGTCGTCGTGCAGGGCGCTGCCGGCGAGGCGGACGTTGTCACCTTCTGAAGCCTCGACCTTGATGACCTCCGCGCCCATGCCGGCCAGCGTCAGCGTGGCGAGCGGCCCCAGCACGATGGAGGTGAGATCGACGATGCGCACGCCCGCGAGCGGCAGGCTGGATTTTCCGGTCATCACAGTTCCTCCACGGAGTGAGCCATGAGGGCGGCGGGGTCCGCGTCGATGCGCTGCAGCAGCGAGGCCGTCTGCGCCAGCAGGTACTCGCCGTAGAAACGCGCGGTCTTGATCTTCCCGGCGTAGAAAGCGGGCGATTCGTCGCCGTCCGCCGCGAACGCCGCCACGGCCATGCGAAGCCAGGCGAGGCCGAGCGCCACCAGGCCGAACAGCCGCAGATAGTCGCTCGCGCCTGCGGCAGCCGCCACGGCATCGTCCCCGCTTCGCGCCTGCATCAGCGTGGTCGATGCCTTCAGGTGATCCATCGCAGTCGTCAGCGCGTCGCAGAGCGAGCGCACTGCCGGGCGCTGGGCGTGCCGGCCGATCAGGGCACGGCCTTCTTCGATCCAGTCGGCCACCACCTTGCCGTCGTTCAGCGCCAGCTTGCGATGCACGAGGTCCAGTGCCTGGATGGCATTCGTGCCCTCGTAGAGCGGAACGATCTGGGCATCCCGCAGCAACTGCTCCATGCCGTGCTCGTGAATGTAGCCATGGCCCCCGAAGATCGTGATGCCGAGGCGGGCGCCCTCCACGGCCCCGTCGCTGAAGAAGCTCTTGATCACGGGCGTGAGGAGGGCGAGCCGGTTCTCGGCGCTGGCGCGTTGCCGGGGATCGGGGTGGCGGCTGCGGATGTCGAGGCCGATCGCCGCGTCCACGTACAGGGCGCGGGCGCCCTCGATGATCGCCTTCATTGTCAACAGCGTCTTGCGCACGTCAGGGTGCTGCACGATCGGGTCGGGGCCGCCGTCCGCGCGCCCCGCGGACCCGGGCGCGCGGCCTTGCCGGCGGTCCAGGGCGTAGGCGCGCGCCTTCTGCAGCGACAACTCCGCCACCCCGATGCTTTGCACCGCGACGCCGATGCGGGACGAATTCATCATCGTGAACATCGCCTTGAGGCCCCCGTGCGGCTCGCCCACCAGCCACCCCAGCGAGCCGTCGAAAGCGAGCGCCGCGGTGGCCGATGCGCGGATCCCCATCTTGTGCTCGACCGCGGTGCAGGACACGTGGTTGTCGCTGTGTTCCGGCAAGGGGCTTCCGTCGTCGCGCGGCAGCTTCTTGGGCACCAAAAAGAGGCTGATCCCCCGGGTGCCGGCCGGAGCGTCGGGCAGGCGCGCGAGCACCAAGTGCAGGATGTTCTCCGCCAGATCGTGGTCGCCGCCCGAGATGAAGATCTTGCTGCCCGTGATTCGGTAGGTGCCGTCAGCGGCGGGGATGGCCCGCGTGCGCAGCCGCGACAGGTCCGAGCCGCTCTCGGCCTCGGTGAGGCACATGGTCCCGGTCCAGCGACCCTCCACCAGCAGGGGCAGCAGGCGTTGCCGCAGCGCGTCCGAACCATGGGCGAGCAGGGCGCGGTACGCGCCTTGGGACAGCCCGCCGTACATGCCGAAGGCCATCGAGCCCGATCCGATGATCTCCCGGACCAGGGTCGACAGCGTCACGGGCAGGCCCTGTCCGCCGTAGGCGGGATCGCCTGCCAGCGACGGCCAGCCTGCATCGCGATAGGCGGCGTAGGCCTGCACATAGCCGGGCGGGGTTCGCACGGCCTCGCCCTCCCGCGTGCAACCCGCCGCGTCGCCGCTGCCGTTAATTGGCAGCAGCACGTCGCGCGCGAAGATGCCGGCACTCTCCAGAACAGGCATGACGAGGTCCATGGCCGCCTCGGCGCAACCGGGCAAGGTGGTCACGCGATGTTCGTAGGCGAGAACCTCCTGGAGCAGGAAGCGGAACTCGGCCAGGGGAGCTTCGTACGGGGGCATGCGGATCTTTCCTTCTTCAAGGTTCTGGTGTGGGTGATATTAACACCGTTAAGAACGAAATCAAGAAACCGGATTGACCTTCATTCTTTGACTGTTAAGATTTCGCGATGGAAAAAGAAGCCTCACGCACCAAGTCAGCGCCGCGAGCCGCCGCCCACAGTTCGGAGTCCGGCGCGAACAAGAAGCCGAAGCCAAGGGCCAAAGCAAACCCGGCCAAGGCGAAGCCCGCCACCCAGGCAGGCAAGGCCGTCAAGGAAGAGGTCGAGAAGGCCGCGGCGGCGCGCCCCTACCACCACGGCAATCTGCGCGAGGATCTCGTGCGCTGCGGCAAGTCGCAGCTGCGCGAGGTAGGCCTGGCCGAGCTGAGCCTGAGGCGCATCGCGGCCGAGGTCGGCGTGTCCCAGGTGGCTCCCAAGCATCACTTCGGCAACAAGGAGGGGCTTCTCGCAGCGATCGCGGCCAGCGGCTTTCGCGACCTGACCGAGTTTCGCTTTTCGAAGCTGCGCCCGAACATGTCACCCGAGCAGCGCCTTCGAACGCTCCTGTCGGCCTACGTGGCATTCGCAACGCTGAACCCCACGCTGTTCCACCTGATGTTCGCGCCGCAGTTCCGCGCGCCGGAAACCCACGCCGAACTCAACGAAGCGGCAAGCCAGTCCTATCACATGGTGGCGCGTGCGGCGGCCGACTTCCTGGCCGCCGAGGGCAAGGCCGACAAGGTCGACCCGCACGAAGTGGCGCGCATCGCCTGGATGTGCATGCACGGCGTGGCGACGCTGATCATCGAGAACCGGTTCAACCCCTTCGGTGCCACCAAGGTGACCCGCGAGCAGCTGACCAACCAGAGCCTCGATCTGATCTTTGCCGGGATCCGGGGCCTGCACAGCTAGCCGGCGGCCGAGCGAGGAGCCGACGTGGTCTCGCCGCTCATGCCAGGTAGGCCTGGGCGTTGCGCCGCACGAATTCCTCGATCGACATGGGCGGCGTTCCGGTCAGGCGCTCCACGTCGTCGGTCAGGCGGTCATAGCGGTTCTGGCGGTGCAGAAGCGCCATGGCGCACAGATGCGCCGCCAGGTGCGGCGAGGCCGCGTTGGCCCTCAGTTCGGCCTCCCAGGGCTCAGGCGGCACATCCACATAGCGGATGTCACGGCCCAAGGCGCGCGAATACTGCGCGGCCACACCCTGCATGTCTTCGCTGCGCGGCCCCGTGAGTTCGTACACCCGCCCGATGTGCGGGCTCGGGTCGGCCAGCAGCACGGTCACCACGCGCGCCACGTCGTGGGCGGCGATGGGCGAAGTCTTCCCGCCGGCGAAAGGCAGGCGCAGTTCCCCGCCTTCGCGCACGCCACGCACGGCGAAGCGATGGAAGAAGACGTCCATGAACGCCGTGGCGCGGACATGGACGACGGGCAGCCCACTCCAGTCGAGCACCTGTTCGGCCAGCCAGTGCTGCTTGTGCTGCGGGCTCGGGGAGGTGAGGGTGGCGCTCATCTGCGACACCGTCATCTGCGACATGTTGACAAACGCCTCGACCCCGTGGTGCCGGGCCACCGCGGCCGCATTGGTGGTCGCTTCGAGGTAGTTCGCCGCCACCGACATGGCGAAGTAGATTCGCTGGCATCCGGCCACGGCGCGATGCATGTCGTCGAGGCTGGTGAGATCGCCGACGACCACCTCGGCGCCCAGGGACCGCAGCGCCTCGGCGCGTTCATCTTCGCGGCGCACCATGGCGCGCACCTTGAAGCCGCGGCGCAGCAGCAGATCGGTGACCGTCGGGCCGATGGAGCCGACCTTGCCGGCGGCACCGGTGATCAGGATGGGGGCAGTGTGTTGCATGGGAGTTCCGCGCTGGATGCGGTTCATCTTAAGGCGCAATCCTAACAGTGTCAAGATTAAGCGGGAGGAGGGCCATGGCGAGAGGGCCAGGTACGGTCAGGGCGCGGAATGGACATCCAGACGCGCCACGGAAGCGTCCGGTGTATCGGCGTAGAGCGCTTCCACCAGAGCGGCGCGGCGTTGCAGAACGGCGCGCTGGTTGATGTAGCCCTTGTCGGTGATCTCGAATGCTTCCGCAACCGGATCCTCCGACAAGAGCATGGCGCGCATCACGCGCATGCTCGAGCCGCCCTGCAAGCGTCCCAGCCGCGTCGACAACGCCCGCACGAGCGGGCCATGCCGGACAAGGTCCTCGCGAGCGAGAGGGCTGGCGTCGGGGAATTCCTTGCGCACGGCGCGCTCGTTCATGAAGAGGAGTGCCCCCAGGTAGACGCGGTCATGGCCCGTCAGCACGGCATCGCTGACGTACGGGGCCAGTGCGTCGATGACGCGTTGTCGCAGGGAGCCGACGTTGACCCAGGTCCCCGAGAGCAGCTTGAACTCCTCGGCCACCCGGCCCGCGAACGCGAGGCCCTGGAGGGGATCGCGCGGGTCGATCCAGGCGACGGCGTCGCCGGTTCGAACGTAGCCTTCGGCGTCCATCTCGGTGGCCGTTCCACCGAGGTATCGCGGCGCCAGATTGGCGCCGGCCAGATGCAATTCGAAGCGATCGCCCAACGGCTTCAGTTTCGCGACGATGCCCGGCGCCGGCAGGCCCAGCGCGCCGCCGCTTTCCATGTCCCACGTCGTGCTCAGCCCGGGCCCCGACGTTTCGGTGGCGCCGTAGCCCGATGTGATCGGCAGTGCGTAGCCGACGTGGCGGATCGACAGCGCGCGCAGCCGGTTCACCAGATCGACGGACAACGATGCGCCGCCGAAGGAAAGATATTCCAGGCGGCTGAAGAAGCGCTCGGCCAGGGGCTCGTCCTTTTCGAGTTCCGATGCAAGCATGGCGTAGCCCAACGGGACGCTGAAATAGAAGGTTGGGCTGACGCGGCGCAGGTTGTGCAGCGTTTCGTCGAACTTCCCCGGCGCGGGCCGACCGCCATCGATGTGGAGCGTGCCACCGAAGCGCAGGAGCTTGTTGAGCACCACGTTGCCGCCCATCACGTGGTGCCAAGGCAGCCAGTCCAGGTAGATCTGCTGCGTCGCGGGACGGGTGGCGAGGTTGGCCGCGGATGTCGCCTGTGCGGCCGCCAGCATGGCGTGCGTCATCACGACGCCCTTGGGAATGCCGGTCGATCCGGAGGTGAACATGATCTTGGCGACATGGTCGCCCCTCGCGGTCGCGTGGGCTCGCGCGAGCGCACCCGGATCCTCCGCATTCGAGGGCTGGTCGATCCAGTCGGCAAGGCGAAACCTGTCGAGCCGTGCGGATGGGGTAACGCCGACGTGATCGAGCGCTGCCCTCGCGTCGTCCAGCGACTCGCCGTAGACGAAGTCCGGATGCAGGAGATCGAACACTTGCGCCAGCCGCTCGGAACGAGGGCCCACGGCGGCATGGGCGGGCGTGATCGGGGCGACCGTCCAGCCAATGTAGAGGGCGGCGAAGGTCAGCAAGGCCTGATGCACCGAATTGTCGGACAGCAAGGCCAGCACGGGGCTGCGGTCGCCGGAGCGCTTGCCGAGCGCCAGCAATGCATGGCCGATCGCCTGGACGGCGGACCACGCGCGTCGATAGTCGACCTCGGTGGGGACACCGTAGCTCCCGGACTCCGACAGCATGATCGTGTCGGGCCGCGCCTCGGCCCAGACGGGCAGCCAGTCGACCACGTTCGCGACCACGCACTCGGTGGACGCATTGGGCTTGGCCAGGCCGGGGCACAAAGAGGTGGTCTCCGGCGGCCATTGCACCAGCAGGCTGCCATCCGCGCGCTGCGCGACCTGGATGGAATTTCGGCGAAGGCCCGAATAGCGCAGGCCCTCCGGAGGGGCTGCGCCATCGAAGCGCGCGATGGAGGTCATCGCGACGGGGGGAGCGAGTTCAGCAGGATGGCATTCCATGGTCTCTCGCCTCAAGGGCGCTCGAAGTCGACGATGCGTGGGGCTCGAACCAGCGACTTTTGCGTCGCAAGGATCAAGACGATTTTCAATCCTAACAGCGTTAATACAGTCTTTGCAAGAGGCACGTCAATTCTCGGTTGATCTTGACACTGTTAGGATATGGTGGCAATAATGGAGCGACCCCCTTACTGGAGAGACGTTGTGAAGACTGAAGAGAACCGGTATCTCGAGGACCTCGAACAGGGCGAACGCTGGGTCAGCGAGCCCGTCACCCTCAGCGCGGACGAGATCGTCCAGTTCGGCCGGACCTATGACCCGCAGCCGATTCACACTGATCCCGAGGGCGCCGCGCGCGGCCCGTTCGGCGGCCTGATTGCCAGTGGATGGCATCTGACGGCGCTCGCCATGCGCTTGAGCGTCCGGGCACGCAGCTTCGGCGGCACGCCGATCATCGGCGCCGGTGTGGACGAACTGCGCTGGCTGCAGCCGGTCAGGCCGGGAGACACGCTGACGCTCGAGCGCGTGTTCGAGCGCATCGAGCTACCTGCCCGCCCGGGCGGGCGAGGGACAGTTCGTTCGCGAATGACGGTACGCAATCAACGCGACGAGAAGGTCATGACGATGGTGGCCATTGGAAAGATTCCGGTGCGTCCCGCTTGACCGACGCCCATCGACGGACCGAACACCACAGGAGACAAGACATGCGAACACTGGTACGAACCTGGTTGATGGCCCTGATCACGGCATGCGCGGCCGCGAGCGGCTGGGCACAGAACTTTCCCGACCATGCCATCACCATCTACTGCGCCTTCCCCGCCGGCGCCAGCGCGGACACCGCGCTGCGTGCGTTGGCGCAGGCGGCTTCGCGTTCGTTGGGGCGGCCCGTGATCGTGGATAACCGCCCCGGCGTGGGGGGCACGCTCGGCGCCTCGGCCCTGATGTCGGCACGCCCTGATGGCTACACGCTCGCCCAGGTGACCAACACGCTCATGCGGCAGCCTTTCATCGGCAAGACCACCTATGACCCCCACAAGGACTTCAGCTATGTGATCTCCCCGACGGCATTCGAGATGGGCCTGGCCGTGCGCGCCGATTCGCCGTGGAAGACGCTGCCTGATCTCGTGAACTACGCGCGCCAGAACCCGGGCAAGGTGGTCTTCGCGACCAGCGGCGTCGGCACCATCCAGCATCAGGTGATGGAACAGATCGCGCAGAAGGACGGCGTGACCTGGATCCACGCCCCCTACAAGGGGACGGCCCCCGCACTCAACGATCTGCAGGGCGGCCACATCGCCGCCGTGTCCGACGCGTCGGCCTGGGCGCCTTTCGTGGACAGCGGCAAGTTCCGCCTGCTGGCGGTCTACGGGCCCGCACGGCTGAAGCGCTGGCCTGCGGTGCCAACGCTCAAGGAGCTCGGCTACGACGTCAGCGAGATCGTGCCGTGGGGCATCGTTGCGCCCACCGGGACCGACCCGGTGRTCGTCAAGCAGCTGCACGACGCGTTCCGCACCGCGATGGCCGATCCCGGCTTCATCGATACGTTGGCGCTGCTCGGGCAGGAGCCGCGCTACATGGGATCGGCCGAGTACCAGCGGTACATGCGGGACCGGATCGACCTCGAGCGCAAGGTCGTCGAGAAATACAATGTGGGCAGGGCGCTCCGACAGTAAGGCGTGGTCATCAATCTCTCACTATGGAAACCAGCATATGTTCAAGAACGAACTCCTGAAGGGCAAGCGCATCCTGGTCACGGGCGGCGGCACGGGTCTCGGCCGCGAGATGGCGGCCAAGTACGCGGAGCTGGGCGCCGACCTGTACCTGTGCGGTCGTCGCGCCGACGTGGTCGAGGCCACGGCCCGCGAACTTTCGGAACGCTACGGCGTGCGCGTCAAGGCTGCGAGCCTGGACATCCGGAACGCGGATGCGGTGGAGCGCTACATCGAGTCGATCTGGCAGGACGGCGGGCCGCTCGATGGATTGCTCAACAATGCCGCCGGCAATTTCATCAGCCGCACCGAGGACCTGTCTCACCGTGGCTTCGACGCGGTGGCCAACATTGTCATGCACGGAACCTTCTACATCACCCACAGCGTGGGGCGCCGATGGGTGGCGCAGGCGCGCGAGGCGCTGGCGCGCGGGGACGCTGTTCCGACCCGAAGCGTGATATCGATCCTCGTGACGTGGGTCTTCAACGGCGGACCCTTCGTGGTGCCTTCGGCCATGGCCAAGTCGGCAATTGCGAACATGACCAAGTCGCTGGCTTCGGAGTGGGGACGCTACGGCGTGCGGCTGAATGCGATCGCGCCGGGCGAGTTCCCGACAGAAGGGATGAACGCGCGGCTGTCGCCGGGGCAGAAGACGATCGGCCGCGAAGCGCTCAATCCGATGCTGCGCGTGGGCCGCATGACGGAGCTTCAGAACGTCGCCACTTTCCTGATGGCAGACGGTGTCGACTGGATGACGGGTCAGGTGATCACGATCGACGGCGGCAACGCGCTGGCGACCGGCGGGAATTTCTATGCCTACCGCTCCTACGAGGATGCCGACTGGGAACGCATCCGCGACACCATCCGCGCCCAGGATCGGAAGGACAAGCAGGCGAGCGCTGCTTGATGCGGAGGGGCCAGGTCGGCGACCTGGTATCAACCTCGCGGCAACCAGACCGGCCCGTTGATCAGTGCACGCCGGCCCGGATGACATCCGGGGGTGGCGGACTGGCATACAGCGAATCGACGGCCGCCGAGCGCCGCAGCGTCACGGCGCGTTGATTCACGCTCCCCTTGTCCGTCAGCTCATAGGCGTTCAGCGAAGGCGCCTCCGTCTGCAGCAGGACCCGCTCGACCCGACGCGACGATGCCGTCGACGTGGCGTTGAACTGCCTGAGCATCTCGGCGAGTCGCGCGCGGACCGCCGGATCCACGCTCAGGTCCGCATCGCCGACCTCGGCCGGCGCGTGGGCGAACGTCCTGCACGCCGAGGCGTCCAGCCATGCGAGCGCCGCCACGTCCGAGCGTCCTTCGCCCACGATGACCGCCTCGCGCAAGAGGGGCGCGCAGGCTTCGAGAAGGAGTTGCCGCAACGCGCCGGTGCGCACCCACGTTCCGTTGCCCAGCTTGAAATCCTCGGCGAACCGGCCGCCGAAAAGCAGTCCGGCCTCGGGCCGGTCCGGATTCACGAAGCGGACGGCGTCACCCAGCCGATAGAAGCCGTCCTCGTCGTGGGTGTCCTGGCGCTGTATCGACTGGCCGAGGTACCGCCCCGAGACGTGGGGTGCCCTGGCGCGCATCTCGTAGCGGCCGGGCTGCGACGGGTCGGGCACCAGCTTGACCTCGCAGCCGGGCAGGGGAACACCGATGCAGGCGGTTTCGGCCGCATCCCAGGTCCGCATCAGCACGGCGGACGTGGTTTCGGTCGCCGCATAGGCGGTGCCGATCACGATCTTGCGGCCCAGCGTGCGCTGGGCCACTCGCTGGAAGCGTTCATGCGTGTCCCTGGGCAGCATCGCACCGGCAAAGTAGGCGAACTCCAGGCGCCCCAGCACGTGCGCGGCGAATGCCGCATCGCGCTCCATCTCGTCGACCAGCATGGCGTAGCCCGCGGGCACGTTGAAGTAGTACGTGGGCGCCACCTCGCGCAGGTTCGCCAGCGTCTGCGCAAAGCGGCCGGGCAGGGGGCGACCGTCATCGATGTAGAGCGTGCCGCCGAAGCGCAGCAGCCGACCCAGGACGACGTTGCCGCCCATCACGTGGTGCCAGGGGAGCCAGTCGACCTGCACCATGGTCTGGTCCGGTCGCTGGACCACGATCTGGGCGTTCACCTGCTGGGCCGCGGCCAGCATCCGGTGCGTCATCACGACGGCCTTGGGTACGCCGGTCGACCCGGACGTGAACATGTACTTGGCCACCGCGTCGGGTTCGATGACCGGCTCGCCGATGGCCTCGTCCGCCAGGCAGGTGTCGACGAACCCCTCGAAGGTCGCGATGCCGGCAGAAGCACCGGTGGCAACGATGGTGCGCTCGGTCGGAAGGCCTGCCGCCTGCAGTGCGCGGGCGTAAGTCTTTCCGTCCTGGGCGAACACCAGCCACGGGTCGACGATCGCGAGCACGGCACGCAAGCGCTCCAGCGAGCCCGGCGCGAGTCCGTAGGCCGGCGAGATGGGCGCGACCGGCACATGGGCCCAATGGGCTGCCCAGGTGATCAGGGCGTGCTCGATGGAGTTTTCCGACAGGATCGCGAGCGGCCTCCGCGGACCCGCACCCGCCTTGACCAGGGCGCCCGCCAGCCGGCGCACGGTGCCCAACGCCTCGGCATAGGTGATGCGACGCCATGCGCCGCCCTCGGTTCGCTGGGCCAGCAGGGTTTGCTGCGGGTGGATGTCGGCCCAGTGCGCCAGCCAGTGGAGGATGAATGGCGGGTGCGGTGCCAACGCACGGGGCGAGCGCAGCAGCACGGTGCCCGCGTCGCCTGGCTCGACGAGCACGGCAGGTTCATCAAAGACCGCGAAAGGCGCGTTGCCCGCCCGGTCGCGGATTTCCGCATCTACCATTTCGACCTCCAGAACTTAACGGCGTTATGTTGAAGTCGCGATCTTTGAGCCGCCAGCTCCATTTGCATAGTCGGTATAAACCCTAGCATCGTTTTCGCATATTCGTCGGATTGAACTTGACAGTGTTAGGTTTGCGCGCCTATGCTGCCTTCATTGGCTTCGGCAAACCCCCAAAGGAGACAGAAATGCACTTGACTGGTACCCATCTTTTCCCCGCCATGGACCGGGTGGTCTTCGGCAGGCCCATGGCCCAGGTGGTGGCCGACGAGGCCGCGCGGCTCGACAGGAAACGCGTGTTCCTCATCGTCAGTCGCACGCTGAACACGGAGACCGACACGATCAGCACCTTGCGCAACGCACTGGGCGAGCGCTTCGCCGGCCTCTTCGACGGCGTGCCGCAGCACACCTCACGCGAGATCGTGGCCAGGGCGACCCGGGCGGCCCTCGAGGTCGAAGCGGACCTGCTGGTGGCCGTCGGAGGGGGATCGGTGGTGGACGCGACCAAGATGATCTCGGTGTGCATGGAGCACCGCCTGGTCGATCCGCGCCTGGAAGGGCTGGACGCGTTCGAGACCAAGCCTGGGCCCGACGGCAGGCCGATCCGCGCGGAGTTCCGTGGACCCTCGGTGCGCATGATCGCGGTGCCCAGCACGCTGTCCGGCGGCGAGTACAACGCGGGCTGCCTGGTGACGGACACCGAGCGCAAGCTCAAGCAGACCTTCTTCCACCCGCTCATGATGCCCATGGCGATCGTGCTGGATCCGAACCTGGCGCTGCACGCGCCCGAGACCCTCTGGATCGGCTCGGGCACGCGCGCCATGGACCATGCGATCGAGGCCCTGTGCAGCCGCATGGGAACGCCGCTGGTCGATGCCGTGGTGCTCGAGGGCATCCGGCGCATGATGGAGGCCCTGCCGCGCAGCAAGGCCTATCCGAACGACGTCGAGGCGCGCCGCGATTGCCAGATCGCTTCCTGGCTGTGCTCGTACGGGCTGCAGTCCCGCGTGCCGATGGGCGCGAGCCACGCCATCGGCCACGTGCTCGGAGGCACCTGCGACGTGCCGCACTACCTCTGCACGCCGGCGATGATGCCCGGCGTCCTCCAGTTCAACGAACCGGCCTCGCAAGACGCGCAGCGCCTGCTGGCCGGTGCACTGGGTCATCCGGAACTGAGCGCGTCCGACGCCTTCCGGAAGTTCGCGGTGTCGCTGGGCTTGCCGACCAGCCTCGCAGGCGTCGGGGTGGGCCGCGACCAGTTCGACCTGATTGCCAGGAACACCATGACCGAGTTCTTCATCTTCAGCAATCCGCGCAAGGTGCGCACGCCGGAAGAGGTGCTCGACATCCTGGCGCTGGCAGCGGAATGACGGAGGCACCCATGATGCGCATGCATTCCGATCTCAGCGGCATCAGCCGCCGAACCGTACTTGCTTCATTGGCGCTGTTCGCGGTTTCGGCGCGCGCGCAGGAGTTTCCGCGCAAGCCGATCACCGTGATCTGTCCTTTCAGCGCGGGCGGAACGGCCGATGTCCAGTTGCGAGCCCTCGTCGCCGCGGCGGGGCGCGAGATCGGCCAACCCATGGTGGTCGAGAACCGGCCCGGCGCGGCGGGCACATTGGGCCCGTCGACCCTGCTCGGGAGCCATCCCGACGGCTACACGCTGTCGATGGGGACGACGATCGCGCTGTTGCGCCAACCCTTCATCCAGCCCACGCGCTACAACCCCGCCAAGGACTTCACCTACATCGCCGGCGTGACCCGCTTCGAATGCGGCCTCGTGGTGCGTGCGGACGCGCCCTGGAAGACTCTCGACGACTTCCTGCGGGAGACCAAGCGAAATCCGGGCAAGGTCTCCTATGGCACGGTCGGCGTCGGCACGGCGCAGCACACGGCGATGCTGCGACTGGCCGAGAAGGTCGACGTCGACTGGACCAACGTGCCCTACAAGGGCTCCAGCGAGGTCTTCAATGCGCTGCTTGGCGGCCATGTCCAGGCTATCTCCGAAACCTCGGGCTGGGCGCCCTTTGTCGATTCCGGCAAGTTCAGGGTCCTGGCGATGTATGGCGATAAGCGCCTGAAGCGCTGGCCCGGCGTGCCGACGCTCAAGGAGCTGGGATACGACATCACCGAATCGGTGCCATGGGGAATCATCGGCCCTGCGGGCATGGATCCGGTGGTCGTGAAGAAGCTCCAGGAGACCTTCCAGCGAGCGTCCCGCGATCCCGCCTTTGAGAGCAATCTCGCGTCGGTGGGCCAGGAACCATGGGGCGCGGATTCGCGCGCCTTCTCCGAGTACGTGCTGTCCCGGATTCCCATCGAGGAGGACGTGGTGCGTCGCTACAAGCTCAAGTTGCAGTAGAGGTATCCGACATGTCAGCCAAGCAGCAAGCATCCAGCAAGCCGATCCTCGTGACCGGCGCCGCCGGCGACGTCGGCGGGATCGGTCGCAACGTCACGGCGTTGCTGATCGGCAAGGGGCATCGCGTGCGCGCGCTCGTCCGCAGGGAGGATGAAAGGGCGCAAGCCCTGCGAGAACACGGCGCCGAGGTGGTCCAGGGTGACCTGACCGATCTCGATGCCATGCACCGGGCGATCGAAGGCTGTGCGAGGGTGTACTTCGGCATGTCGGTCTCGCCGGCGTACCTCGAGGCGACGGTCAACACGGCGGCGGTCGCGTTGCATCACGGCGTGGAGGCCTTCGTCAACATGTCGCAGATGACCGTCACGCAGATGAGCATCACCGAAACCACGCCCAGCCCGCAGCACAAGCTGCATTGGCTGGCCGAGCAGGCGCTGCGATGGTCGGGCCTTCCGGTCGTGACCGTGCGCCCGACGGTCTTCATGGAGGGCTTCTTCCTGCGCTTCGCCGCCGCCGGGGTGCGTCGGTCCGACGAGCTGGCCTTGCCAATGGGCCAGGGCAAGACCTCGCCGATCTCGGCGGTCGACGTGGCGCGCACGGTGGCCGCCATCCTGGACGATCCGGCGCCCCACATCGGAAAGATCTACAACCTGACCGGCCCCGAGTCGGTCGACCTGGATCACTACGCGCGCGAGTTCTCGGAGGCATTGGGGCGGCCCATCAAGTACCGCGAAGTGCCACTGCAGGGATGGCAGCAGAAGCTCCTCGAGGCAGGACTGCCGCCGCATCTGGTCTATCATGTCGCGGCCATGGCTGCGCTCAACGCGCAATCGCGCTACGACCGCATGACCGACGATGTGCTGAAGCTCACGGGCGAGGCGCCGATCAGCGTGCGTGACTTCGTGCGCATGCATGCGGAGAACTTCATCCTGCGCCCGCCTTCGGCCGCATCCTGAAATTCCTGCGGCGGATGGAGGATCCTATCGCGCCGCAATGGGTTCCCGAAACGCAGACGATCTGCGCCTGATCGTCAATCCACATTTGGAGCGCCGCGTACGTCCGAGACATGGAGCATCGACGACACCGTTGTCACCATCCGTCCCATCGCCGCTTCGGATCTGGCGCTGGAGCAGGCGTTCGTGGATGGTCTCTCCACCCACACGGCCCAACACCCGGTTGCCGCCGCAGGTGGCGTCGTGGTTGAAGCAGTTCGGCGAGCCGAGCGCCTTGACGAAGGTACGCGTCAGGTCGGTGAAAAAGCCACCGCGATCGGACAGCGCGATACCGCGTGGACCATCGGCTTCGATGGTTTCTTCAGCTTGCTGGCGATGTGGTCGAGGGCCTCGTCCCACGACGCACGCCGCCACTGGCCACCGCCGCGCGGGCCGGTGCGGATCAGCGGCGTTTGTGGCCGCTGGTCGTCATATTCGAAGGCGATGCCGGCCGCACCCTTCGCGCACAGGCTGGCGCCGATGGCCTTGTCGTTCACATTACCTCGCAGCCAGCTTACCCGACCGTCCTCGACCGTCACCTCCATCGGGCAACGCACCGCGCACATCCCGCACATGCTGTAGACCGTGCGTCGGCCGGGGGCGCCCACGTTGCGCACGTTCGGTGCCAAGTTGGTAGTCATCGGAAACTCCTTCGTTCAGGTCGATTTGCTGCTGCCAAAGGCGGACTGAATCGCCATCTCCGGCACATGCTGCGGCACCACGAGTTCCGCCGCCGTGGCGTCGATGACCTGCTGCACCGACACACCCGGTGCGGTTTCCATCAAGGTGGCCACTCCGCCCGGGAATGAGATCACGGCCATTTCGGTCACCAGCAGATCGATCGGCCGCGCCGACGTGAGCGGGAGCGAGCACGTCTTCACGACCTTGGATTTGCCCTTGGCGCTGTGCTGCATGGCGATCACGACCCGCTTTGCGCCCGAGGCGAGGTCCATCGCGCCGCCCATGCCCGGAACCATCTTGCCGGGGATCATCCAGTTGGCCAGATGGCCCGACTGATCGACCTGCAACCCACCGAGCACCGTCATGTCGAGGTGGCCGCCGCGGATCAGGCCGAAGGACATGGCGCTGTCGAAGGTGCAGGCGCCCGGCAGTGCGGTGACCGGCCGTCCGCCGGCGTCGGTCAGGAGCCGGTGATGCATGCCTTCCTCGGGCACCGCGCCGGTACCGATCAATCCGTTCTCGGACTGGAAGAACACGCGGATGCCAGCCGGAACATAGTTCGCGACCTGGGTCGGAATGCCGATGCCGAGATTGACCAGCATGCCGTCGCGAAGTTCGAGCGCGATGCGCCTGGCGATCACAGTTTGAGCGTCCATGGATTTACCTCTGTGCCACCAGGTAGTCGACGAGCGGGGCGGGTGTGACGACGTGGTCCGGTGCRATCAGGCCCACGGGCACGATGTTGTCGGCTTCGACGATCACGGTGTCCGCGGCCATCGCGATCACCGGATTGAAGTTGCGCGCCGTCAGCGCGTAGGCGAGATTGCCGAGGTAGTCGGCCATGAAGGCATTGATCAACGCGAAGTCGGCCCGCAACGCGGGCTCGACCAGGTACTCCTTGTCGGCCACCGTGACCTTCTGCTTGCCTTGTTCGACCACGGTGCCGACCCCGGTCGCGGTCAGGATGCCACCGAGGCCGAAGCCGCCGGCGCGGATGCGTTCGATCAGCGTCCCCTGTGGCACCAAGTCGACCTCCATCTCGCCGGCGATCATCTGCTGCTGGGTCTCGGGGTTCAGTCCGATATGGCTGACGATCGACTTCTTGACCAGGCGGGCGCGGACCAGCTTGCCAATGCCCACGCCGGGTATTGCGGTGTCGTTGGCGATCACGGTCAGGCCGCGCTTGCCCTGGCGGACCAGTTCGTCGATCACGCCTTCGGGTGTGCCCACACCCATGAAGCCGCCGATCATCAGGCTGGCGCCGTCGGGGATCAGTGCCACCGCATCGGCGAGAGGGAGAACTTGCATCGTGACTCCTTGAAGTGACCGCTACTGGGCCAGCCAGCCGCCGTCCACCGGCACCGCCGCGCCAGCTGCGCTCCTGTATCCATGGTCCCGCCTCGAATTGACTGGGTTCGAAACTAACCGGTTCGAGCCGGCCGACATTGATCCAGCGCAATCACGCGCGGCAATCCGCTCAGGGGTCCATTTGATTTCAGTGCAAAAAGTGAAAGTGACGCATCGACCGCTGAGCATTGGTGCGGGTTTCGCGGGGTCGACGCACGCAAGTCCTTGTCGTTGCACGAGTTTCTGTTACCCTCGCGCCGCTCTCCAGGGCGCGCCAGTCGCGGGTCGATTTCACCCACTGGCCCTTGTTTTGCCTGCAGTTTGCGACGGCAGGAGCTGCGCTCAGCCGCGAGGCGAGCTGCGACGCCAGCTCGTCGCCTGCCTGCGCCGCAGGCGCAGCACCCGCATGC
>NZ_JBFUIU010000052.1:0-23728 GCF_056401695.1 Variovorax sp. P4_D9 | reverse complement strand
CGGAAGCGCTGACCGACTCGACGAACGCGGCCGCGATCGACAGCCTGCGCAGACTCCGCGCCTGGGAGCTGCGCAACGCAGGTCTCGCCTGGCGCGACATCAAAGTCCCGCCCCGGTGGGTCGGCGCCGTGGACGCTCACCTGACCAACGTGCAACAGTACCTGGCAGGTGAAGGCGAAGGCGGTTCCGACGGCGATGGTGATCGGACCTTTGAACGGTACTTCGACGGCTGCCGGGCGGCATTGCGGAAGGCTTGTCTGCGCGCATTCCCCGACGGCCGGCTCTACTCGCTTTACGACACCCGCTCGACTGCCGCCGCGAACATGCAGGCAACCAGGTCCCGAAGCCGCGGCAATCGTCATGGGCCACTACAGGAACAAGCGGACGATCTCCGAGAACTACGCTAGCTCCGATCGGGCGTTTCGTCGACCTAGTCGATTCGCGCCCGGCCTGGCCGACACCCAGTACCAGCGCGACCACAGTGGCGCACCGACGAGCGGAACAATCGGCGCCGGCCGAGACGGCCGGATCGGGCGATGCGCCCCCAGCTCCAACTGCCACGCGACGCCCGACCAAACAAACACTGTCGCGTCGGCTCAGCTGCTGTGAGCGGGACATGCGCCGCAAGTGTCCAGGTATTAATCGACCAACCCGCCCGCCCCAGCCCAATGTTTCACGACATTTTGGTGCATTTGTTTTTATTCAATACTGACAACGACTTAACTGTATTTTCTCGTGTTCTGCGGCAAAATGTTTCACGAAATGAAGCCGAAATCACGACATTTCACGACATTCCTCCGAGTCGCTCCAGTTGTCGGCCATAATTAGGTTATCAAGTAACTAAATCGCCCATGCAGCAGCCCTTCTCGATCGTCGAAATCCCTTCTATCCACTCGGATCACGACGGGTCGGGTGGAGCACCTGATGCGCAGCGAGCGAGCGAACGTACCGCAGGTGATGGATGGCCCACCATCTGCACGCTGGCGGAGCTCGGGCGAATCCTAACGCTGATCCATGGGGTTCGCGCACCTGCTGATTCTTCGCTCAAGAAGTGGAGCGCGGCCGGCGCGTTCCGGAACTGCCTGGCGAGCAAGGAGGACATCGAAGCCAGCGAGGCCCCCTCCTCCCTGACGCATGAGGCACTGCAGCGGCCAAGGCGGGGTGGGCGGCCGGGATTGAGGCTACGCACTGCGTCGGCCATCGGGCGTGTCTACGAGCTCTGGCCTTTCCTGGCTGATTCCGACTCCAACGCTGTCCTGGAACTGGCGGTCGCCCGGACTGCCGATCGCTTCCGCTCCGCGCTGGGGCCGATCCCCGCTCCATCCCACCCTCCATCGCTTGCGGAACAGGCGGCAGCGTCCGAGCCGGTTCTCAAGGAGGTTCAGGAACAGTTGGCCGTGCTGACAAGAGAGATGGCCGCGGTCCGCCGAGAGCTGGCCCAGTTCTCGGCACTGCGCAACAACCTCATCACCAAGCTGGACGACGTGGTCGCGCGGGCCAAGGACGCCTTCGCAGGCAGTGGACAGTCGGCAGGCGCCGGCTTCGACCCGCTGGCAGAGGCCCGCCGCGACCGCGACATGGGGCTGATGAAGTCGACCTTGACCGAGATCCTCGCGACGCTGGAGCGCATCGAAGCCGGCCGCACCTGAGGCTTTTGCGGGGAGGGGGTGGTTTGAAACTACCCCCTCCCCCGTCATCGAAACAGTCAATCGGGATAGGGGCCGGTCCCGAAGGACAGGACCCCTCCCACAGCACCCGGCATGCGGGTCCGCACCGGGCGGTTTTGAAGTGGTTGAGGTGGCCACACGCGTTGCCGCGTGCAGCTCCTGAACTTGCCGGTCTGCGGGCCCCCGGTGTTGGTTACCTCGCTGCCACCGCGGTGGCGAGCTCCCTGCCCAGGGACATCTGAGTCGCTCCAACCCCAAGAGCCACAGGGCTCACCCTCCCACTCCTCGGCCCTTCGCTCCGACCTCGACCACCGAAGCGGCGCTGTCTCGACTACTACGGCCTCTGCTGACTCCTCGGGTACGCCTTGCGACGCCGCCCTTTCAGGCGTGAACCGAGGTCTCCCCAGGTAAGAGCGCGTTCCCTCCCTGCACAACCGCCGGATTTACGCCACTGGGCTCGTGGTCACAAGAGCTTTGCGGTCTCTCGCCCGCTCGCCCCTCATATCCGATTTTCGTTCATCGGCTCGCAGTTTCGCTCCACGTTTCCTTCCACGCTCGTTCGCCCTCACGCAGTTGCGCTTCGCTTCGCTGGTCATGACCAACTCACGGGAGGACTTTCACCTCCAAGAACGCGCCCATGCTGGGCGCACAAAAAAAAGGGGTAGTTTGAAACTACCCCCTTCTTCGCTTCAGCGTCGACTCAGATCGAATCCACGAATCCCTGCATCGCCTTGATAAGCGCATTCTGCTGCTCCGGCGACAGCTTGATCGACAACCTGAACGACGGACGCCCGATGGCATCGAAGCGCAACGACCCCACTTTCTGGACACCCACCTTCAGTGCATGACTGGCTTGAGCCGGCAGCGGCGCCGCCTCCGGAACCACCGACGGCGGTGACACCAGCCGCGCGAAAACGCTTTTGGCCGGGACCACGCCCTTCTCCGCCGACAAGGCCTGAGCCCGCGCCAGCAGTCCCGCCTCGTCTTCCGCGAGCGCCTTGCCCAGATCGGTCGCCCATGCGAGCTGGATCGACTGCGGGGTCGGAAACGCCGCGATCACGGTCGCCGGCAAACGCGCCAACGCCAGCGCTTTGCCGAGGTTGCTGATGTCCACTCCCAACGCCGCCGCCATCTGCCGGTTCGACGGATAGACCCCTTTCTCGAGTGCTCGCAGGTAGGTCATGCCCTGCTCCCAGGGCGAAGGATCCGCCCTGCCCCGGTTCTCACGATCCATCTCCTCGATCAGCGCCCGATCGTCCAGGTTCTCGACCACGGCCCAAACCGGCAGGCCGATCTGGCGGCAAGCCTCGTAGCGCCGATGACCGAACACCAATTCGTAGCGCGGACCGTCGCCCGGATTCGCGATCGCGCGAACCTTGATCGGCTGCGAGTTGCGCCCGGCCTCCTGGATCTCGCGCTTGAAATCCTCGAACAGCTTGCCCTCGAAAGCAGAAGCATGGCGGTTGGCAAACTCGCTGCGCGCGATGTCCGCAGTGTCGATCTGTCGCGCCGGCAGCGCGCCGTCCCAGCTGCGCAGCTCGTCGCGAACCTCGCTCAGGCGCCCTTCCAGCTCGTCGACATGCGCCGCCTTGGCACGCAGTTCGTCGTTCTCGCGCAGCAGATCGGAACGCTGGTCGTTGGCAAACGCCATCATCGCGCCGGGGGCCGTCTTCGGCTTCGCAAGCTCAGGGTTGGGCTGCGAGCCGGGCAGGATCGATGCGAAGTCGATCTTGGAAGCTTTGTCTTTCAGTCCCATGTCAAACCGCCGTTTCCAGAACTTGCCGCTCCGCCACCTGACGCGCCCAGACGGCCTCGATCTGCTGCTCGATCAGTTCGCACATCCGGTCGTAGGCTACCCGGGCCCGGGAGAAGGTCTTGGAGTTGACCGACCCGCGCGGCAGATCGTAGACCGTGCCGAACTCAGCGCTCGCGGTCGCGGCCACCGCCGTCTTCGGAATCTCGATCGGCAGCACCTTGTCGCCGTAGCCCTCGAGCACCCATTGCCGCACCACAGAACTCGCCGTGTCCGAGGCCTCGACCCGCGACAGCAGCACATCGATGAATTCGAAGCTCTTGTCCTTGCCGCGACTGCGAACCAGCTGATTGCACAAGTCGGAGAAAAGATCCCAGAACTGTGCCGAACTCGCGAAGTCCAGCGCCGACGGCGGCAGCGGCATGATCACGCCGTCGGCCGCCATGAGCGCATTGATGGTCACGTAGCTCAGCGAAGGCGGCGTGTCGATCACGATGACGTCGTATTCCTCCCGCGGCAGGTCCAGCCCGCGGTCCAGCACGCGCCAAAACTCGAAACCCGGATCCCGGGCCTGGCGCGCCGGCAGATGGAACTCAGCGCCGTAGAGCAGCGGGGCCGCGCAGACCAGATCGATATTGGGCCAGTAGGTGGGCCGAACCGCATACTTCAGGTTCTCCTGGTCACCGGTGAACAATGACATGGCCGTGTGCTCGGTTTCGACCTCTGCATCGGGCAAGACGCCGAACAGCGTCGTGGCGGAGCCTTGGGGATCGAGGTCGACCAGCAGCACCCGGTGGCCGCGCATCGACAGGCCTTGTGCCAGAGTCACGGCAGAAGTGGTCTTGGCGACGCCGCCCTTGAAGTTGGCGACTGTGATCGTGATGCCGGCCGCGCCTTCCGGCCGCAGATGCTCGGAGCGCAACTCGCGCGCCCAGCGCTGTGCCTCGGCCATCGTCCATTCACGGCTGTTGCCGTGAATCTCGCCCGCTGGGAGGTCGCCTCGGGTCAGTCGGTAGGAGATCTTCGATTTGTCGACGCCGCAGAGGTCCGCCAGTTGCACCGCCTTAAGCGTGGGCGCAGACTTGATGGCTGTGGGTGCCAGCATCGCCGCCCGGATGCGGTCCATCATGCCGGCAATCTTGTGCGCTTGTTGCTCGATGTCCTCCAGGTTTTGACGTCGAATGGTTTGCTTGATGTCCACAGGATCTGCCTCGAAAGTTGCGATGTCTTGCGATTATGCAGGGCACATGCGAAAAAACGAAGAAACCACGATCCATCAACCGAAGTAGCGTGTTCCTTCTGTGGTTTTGGTCCTCTTTCTAGGCCCTCGGGGGAGATTAAGAAGAGAACTTCAATTAATTCAAGAGATTAAGTCGAACTGAATTCGTAATTTCTTCAATTAAATCAAGTACTTAGAAACGATCAAGAGGCTCAAGTGTCCAGACTTTAATCGCTTGCGTCCGGCTTTTGAGCGAAGCCGTCCAGCCTTCCATCGGCATCTGTCCGGGTCGGCATCGGAGCCGCCGGCAGCTTGTCCACAGCCCCAAAAACGGCCGCAATGCACCGGCCTGGCGCAAGTGTCCGGGTTTTAAGCGCCTTCTTGAGGCCTTCCAGGGGCCCGTTCGGGTGGGTAAAACTCCAGATGTCCGGGTTTTAATCGCATCCTGAAGACGCCCGAGAAGGCCCGCGGGGAGCAACCGTCCAGCTTTTAATCGGCCTCGGCATGTGGGCCCGGCGTCCAAATGTCCAGGTTTTGATCGGGCCACGGCGCGGACAACCGGGCAGGCTTGTGTCCAAACGCCGTTGGACATAACATTGGCGCTGCCATGAGCCATCCAAACGCGGGAAATCCGGGCGACAAACCCCTTGACAAACCCCTTATGAGCCACGCCGTCGACGACGTCCTGGAGCTCAGGAAGCCGCACGAGATGATCGTGATGATGCCGCGCTCTGCCCGGGTCACCCTGACCGGGCGCCGGATCTACAGCGCACTGCTGCAGGTGGCGCAGACGCGCTTGGTGGCCTTGCCCGGCATGCCCGCGGCCGATTTCATGTTCGAGGCGCCGCTGGCGGCCATCCTGCGCACCACCGGCTCGAGCGGCAGCGAGCGCACCGCGGCCAAGAAATACCTGATCGAGATGCGCAGCCTCGAGGTCGACTGGGAGTCGACCGCGCCGGGCGACGGCGTCAAGTGGCGCGGATTCTCGATGCTGTCCGAAGTCGCGTTGGAACTGAGGCGCGGCGAGAACTGGGTCAGCTGGTCCTATCCGCCGACCATCATGGCCGCCTTGAGAGATCCCCAGCGCTGGGCGCGGATCGATCTCGACGTGCTGGCCAAACTGGGCTCCTACACGGCGGTGGCGCTCTACGAGATCTGTGCGCGCTACCGCGAGAACCCCAGCGGCGTCACCAGCCGCAAGCCGGTCACCTGGTGGGTCGATGCCTTGAGCAACGGGCCCGGGGCCGAACGGCGCGAATGGCGCAAGTTCAAGAACGAGCGCGTCAAGGATGCGGTGGTCGAGATCAACGCCGAGACCGACCTCGACATCGACCTGATCGAGCACAAGCAGGGCAGGGTGATCACCGAAGTCCAGTTCGCGGTGCGCAAAAAACGCCAGGTCTCGGCGCCGAGACCGCCGACAGGCGAACCGGTGGACGCCACGTTGGTGTTGCGCGCTGAAACGCTGGGCATCCGCGAAATCAAGCTGGAAGGCCTCCTGAAGGAGTTCGGCGACGAGCGCGTGCGCACCCAGATCGAGGTGCTCGAGCGAAGGGCCGCCAACAAGTCGCTRCGCACCATCGAGAACGCCTTTTCCTACCTTCGCTCGCTGTTGCGCAACGAGCCGACAAGCGAAGCCGCGACCGATACCGGTGCCGCCATCCCAGCGCCTGCAGTGCCGCGGTCCGAGCCGGAGTCCGCCGTTCAGGTGGCGAATGCCGCAGGCGCGAACTGGCTGCGCGAGCAGATCGAGGCGATGAAAAAGGAAGTCGCGGCGCTCGAGCCCGCGCAACTCAAGCGCTGGGTCGACCAGGCCCTGCAGGACCTGGCGCGCAAGGGCGCACTGAACGCCGTCATCAGCCGCCGCGCGGCACAGGGCGACGTGCTGCACGGGCTGCTGGGCTCGGCCGTGGTGTATGCCTATGCCGACGCCACTTACGGACCCGACTGGAAGGTCGACCGCCAGCTGTTCGACGCCGTGCAATAGGGGCAGGGCGGTGGGGCAGGGCGCTTATGCCCTGCGCATATAAGCACCTTTCGAATGCGTCGTTCCCTTCTGGTTAAGGGTTAGCGACAATTGCGGACTTTGCCGCGCTGCCCTTTGGGCCCGCCTGACATGCGCCAGGTGTTGCGCGACCGCTCCGTTCATGCCTTCTTCTCCCGCGGCCGGGCCTCAGTCCCGGCCACCCCTGATCCGGCTCGAGTCGGTGCAGAAATCCTTCACCTTGCCCAGCGGCGACGTCTTCGACGCCGTCCGTTCGCTGTCGCTCGATATCCACGAGGGCGACGTGTTCGGCCTGATCGGCAAGAGTGGCGCCGGCAAGTCGACCCTGCTGCGCCTGATCAACCTGCTGGAGCGTCCCGATGCCGGCAAGGTGCGGGTGGGCGGCCGCGACCTGACCGCGCTGTCGCGCCGTGAGCTGCGCGACACCCGGCAGAACATCGGCATGATCTTCCAGCAGTTCAACCTGATCCAGAACGCGACCGTGGGTGACAACGTCGCCTTTCCGCTCAAGATCCATGGCCGCCATTCACGCGAGCAGATCCGGGCCCGGGTGCGCGAATGCCTCGACCTGGTAGGGCTGGCCGAGAAGATCGACAGCTACCCGGCGCAACTCTCGGGCGGCCAGAAGCAGCGCGTGGCGATCGCCCGCGCGTTGGCGCCTCGGCCCCAGGTGCTGCTGTGCGACGAACCCACCTCGGCGCTCGACAGCGAGACCACGCGCGCGCTGCTTGAGACGCTGCGCGACATCAACCAGAAGCTCGGCGTGACGATCGTCATCGTGACCCACGAACTGTCGGTGGTCGAGGTGCTGTGCCGCCATGTCGCGATCCTCGAGCAGGGCCGGCTGGTGGAGCAGTTCGAGGTCGATGCACCCGCCACCGAGCGCGCCACCGCGCTGGGCCGCGAGATCGACGCCCTGGTGCGGCGGCGCGAGCGCGATGCGCGCGAAGCGGTCGAGGCCCAGGCCGCGGCAACTAACCGCAGGGAGCCGGCCCATGCCTGAGAACATCGTCGCCATCCTGCCCGAACTCGGGATCGCCATCGCCCAGACCTTCATGATGCTGGGCATCGGCCTCTCGGCCGCGCTCTTGATCGGCGGCCCGCTCGGCGCGCTGCTGTTCCTGCTCGGGCCGGGCCAGTCGCTGGAGAACAAGCCGGCCTTCCTGATCCTCAACTGGATCGTGAACACCGTGCGCTCCTTCCCCTTCATCATCCTGCTGGTGGCGCTGGTGCCCTTCACGCGGGTGATCGCGGGCACCTCGATCGGGCCTCTGGCGGCCGCGGTGCCGTTGTCGGTGGCGGCCATCCCATACCTCGCGCGGCTGGTCGACCAGTGCCTGCGCGAGGTGCCGCGTGGCGTGATCGAGGCGGCCCATGCGATGGGCGCCTCCGAGCTGCAGATCATCTGGCGCGTGCTGATCGTCGAGGCCCGCTCGGGCCTGGTGCTGGCTTTCACCGTGCTGGCCGTGAGCTTCCTGTCGTACTCGGCGATCGCCGGCGTGGTGGGCGGAGGCGGCATCGGCGACCTGGYGATCCGCTACGGCTACTACCGCTTCCAGACCGACGTGATGGTGCTCACAGTGACGCTGTTGGTGGTGCTAGTCCAGATCATCCAGTTCGTCGGCAACACCGCCGCCCGCCGCCTGGACAAGCGCTGAACCCCGCGCCGCCGAAGATTTTCGATTTCCAAACAGTGACCGTTTCCATGAAGACATCTCTCGTCCGCCGTTCCGTCCTCGCCCTCTCGGTGCTCGCACTGTCGCTCGGCGGCCTCTCGCTCGAAGTCCAGGCCCAGGCCTCGGGCAAGAAGGACCTGGTGATCGGCGGCACCGCCGGTTCCAACTTCGACCAGCTCAAGGTCGGCATCGTGCCGCTGCTCGAAAAGAAGGGCTACAAGGTCAAGCTGGTCGAGTTCAACGACTACGTGCAGCCCAACCTGGCGCTGGCGCAGGGTTCGCTCGATGCCAACTTCTTCCAGCACCGGGTCTACCTGCAGAAGTTCGCGACCGACCAGAAGCTCGACATCGTCGAGCTGGTGCAGGGCCCGATCGCACCGCTGGGCATCTACGCGACCAAGCGCAAGACGCTGGCCGAGATCAAGGACGGCGACCGCTTCACCCTGCCCAACGACCCGAGCAACCTGGCCCGCGCGCTGGTGCTGCTGGAGCAAAACAAGCTGATCACGTTGAAGCCCGGCATCGATGCGCTGCGCGCCTCCGAGAAGGACATCGCCGAGAACCCGCGCAAGCTGAAGTTCATCCCGCTCGAGGCCGCGCAGCTGCCGCGTTCGCTGGGCGACACCGACTACGCGGTCATCACGGGCAACTTCGCGATGTCCTCGGGCCTGAAGCTGACCGAAGCCGTGGTGCTCGAGAAGACGCCCGATCACTACCTCAATGTGGTCGCGGTGAAGAGCGCCGACAAGGACACGGCCTGGGCCAAGGACATCATCGAGGCCTACCACTCGAAGGATTTCCGCGCCGTGGTCGACAGCAAGTTCCCGGGTTACGCGAAGCCGAGCTTCCTGCAGTAGGCGGAGCGGAGCAGGGCGGCAGCTTCCGCCGATGCATTCAGGCGATGCCGCAGGCGTGCGTCGAGACCCGAGGCATGATCGGGCTCTTCGACACAGCCCTCATTCACCACATCCGAATGCGCACCATCGGCCTCCTCGGCGGCATGAGCTGGGAATCCAGCAGCGAGTACTACCGCGTCATCAACCAGCATGTGCGCGATCGCCTCGGGCCGCTGCGTTCGGCGCAACTGCTGATGCACAGCGTCGATTTCGGCCCGATCGAGCGGGCGCAGCATGAAGGCCGCTGGGACGATGCCGGCGCCATCCTCGAAGACGCCGCGCGCCGGCTCCATGCAGGAGGCGCCGACTGCATCGTGCTGTGCACCAACACCATGCACAAGCTGGCCGATCGCATCCAGGCCGCGACGCCGCTGCCCTTCATCCACATCGCCGATCCGGTTGGCGCCGCCGCCGCCCGCGCCGGCATGCATCGCGTCGGATTGCTCGGCACCGCCTTCACCATGGAGCAAGGCTTCATGAAGGACCGACTCGCGCAGCGGCATGGGCTCGAGGTGCTGGTGCCCGAGCCCGGCGAGCGCGCCGAAGTGCACCGGATCATCTATGACGAGCTGTGTGTCGGCATCGTCGACGACGCCTCGCGCGAAGCCTATCGCCGCGCGATCGACTCGCTGCAGGCCCGCGGCGCCGAGGCCGTGGTGCTCGGCTGCACCGAGATCTCGCTGCTGGTCAAGGCCACCGACAGCGAGTTGCCGCTGCTGGACAGCACCGCCCTGCACGCCGCTGCCGCGGTCGATTTCGCCCTGGCGGATTAGATCTGGTCTGTAAAGGCGGCGTGCCTTGCCGGCGCACACTTCCCATCAAGGAACGAGGTCCCTCATGTTCATCGTCACCCTCACGTACATCCGTCCGCTCGAGGACCTCGACGCGCTCATGTCCGAGCACGTCGCCTGGTTGAAGAAGCACTACGACAGCGGCCTCTTCATCGCATCCGGACGGCAGGTGCCTCGCAAGGGGGGCGTGATACTCGCGCGCTCCGGCAACCGCCCCGAACTCGAGGCCATCCTCGAGGAAGACCCGTTTGCAAAGAGCGGTTGCGCTCGCTTCGACGTCGTCGAGTTCACGCCCAGCATGACCGCGCCGGGCGCCGAAGTGCTGAAGCAAATCTAGCGGCAGGCAGTGCCTGCGGCGATTTCTCTGCGTCGGCAACGTCGACGGCGACTCACTCGACAGGCCGCTCCTTCTCCGCATCACGACGCACGATCTCCTTGACCATCGCGCCGAACTGCGTGATGAGCACGTTGCGCACCACCAGATTGCCGATGACTGGCGGGATCGCGAAGTCAGGCACCAGCCGCCCCGAATAGGTCAGGCGCACGGTACCCGCGGGCAGGCTCTCCAGCGTGTATCGGCCCTCCATCTCCCTGAGGTTGCCGCCGACCGCGCGCGCCGTCACACGCCGCTGCGGGGACTCGACAACCGCCAGCTTCGCCTGCACCGGCTGCCTGAACACGAGGAAGCTGAACTCCCCCGTCTGCTCGATCATGAATCGGTCGGCATCGCGCTCGAGCACGCGGGAACTGCGCATGTAGGGAATGAATTCGGCGAGGTGGTCGTAGTCGGTGATGACCTTCCAGGCCGTGAGCGGGTCCACCCGCATCTCGGCCGACGCCGTCACGGTGATGGACTCGCCCTGGCCGTCGGTCCTGATCTCGACCTGCTGTGCGTTCGCGGCGGCCTGGATGCACAGCACCCCGGCAAGCACCCAGGCCACCGCGCCAGCGCGGGGAGTCAGTGCGTGGGCCACGGCGTTGGGTTTCACAGGGTGATCGCCATGGCGGCCTGGGCGGTGAAGTCGCTACGATCCCGACTTCGCGTGCTGAGCCCGGTACTTCGCGATCTCCGATTTCAGGTCGGTGTACTGTTCGCACGGAAAGAAGCAAAGCTTATCGAGCGTCTTCAACTCCTTCTCGGCCCGCGCGAGATCGCCCATCTGCAGATAGGCCTCGCCGAGATACTCGTGCGCGCCCAAGTGCTTCGGATTGATGGTCAGCGCCTTCTCATAGTCGCTTAGTGCGGCATCCAGGTTGCCCAGCTTGCGGTGCGCGTGGCCGAGTTCGTTCCATGCGTCGGCGTCGCCTGGGCTGCGCAGGACGTAAACGGTCATGTGCGCCAGGACCTGCTGCCAGTCCTCCTTGCGGACTGCAGCCATGCCGGCCCTGAAGTCGGGATCCGGATTGGCCATCTGGCTGCCGTCACCACCACCACCACCACCGCCGCCGCCACCACCACCGCCGCCGCCGCCACCACCGCCGCCACCGCCACCCGCCGCCAGGGCGGACAAACTGATTGCCAGCGACAGGCCGGAAATGAACACGATCAATGCTTGTTTCATGGTGGTCTCCTTCGCGGACAAGGTCTCAGCGATTGTCGATGCGCCCGTAGACACCATGAGCTCCTCCGCTCGGCCCCGCGGCGAAGAAAAGTGTGTTTACAGGCTGACCGTTCAAGCCATTTCCGAACGCGATACCGCGCAAACCGTCGATCACGATCGGGTTCCCGTCCGCCATCGAGAGTGTGCCCATCAGTGCCCCGGTCGTCGAGTCGAATGCGTGGACAACCCCGTCCCCGGTATTGGCGACCAGCAGGGCATTGCTGAAGGCGCCGAAGTTGGCGGGTGCCATCGCCATGCCCCATGGCGCGTTGAGYGCACCGCCGACCGGAACGAGTCGCTTGACGAGGTTTCCCGCGGTGTCGAATACATCGACCGCGCCCTGGCCGGCGCCTGCAGCTTCGTTGCGCGCCAGCGCGTCCTGCCTGGCGTAGCTGACGTAGATCAGTCCGCCGATCGCCTGCAGCCCGAACGGCGCGTAGCCGGGCGGCATGGCCGAATCGATGAAGCCGCCCCCGACGCCGACCCGGGTGAAGTTCGAGTCGAACACGTCGACCTTCCCATGGTGAAAATCCGCTGCGTACAGAAAGTCCGACGTGCCCTGGCTGGCGAGCGCCAGGCCCGTGTAGACCGTACCCGCGGCGCCGTCGTCGAAGACCGTGACGGCGTGGGTCATGTCGACGCCGGGCGACCAGCCGGACAAGGTGCCTGCCTGGCCGGCGAAGATGAAGGCGCTGGGACCGGACGTGCCGTTCGACGTGACCATGAAGGTCGGATGGTCATTGAAGACGATGCCGGTCGGCATGGCGCTTCCGGCGGTGCCGGACGGGATCGCCACCACCAGTGATTGCGGCACACCGTTGCCGTCGTAGAGCGTCGAACTCGACGTCCCATTGTTCGCCACCCAGACAAAGCCCCTCGGGTTGAAGGCCACGCCCCAGCCCTTGATCAGACGTGGGTCCATGTTGGCGCTGCCATAGGGATTGCCGCTCGCGGGGAGATCGGACACCAGGCTGGTGGCGGCAAAGGTCATGCCTGCGACCGCGCTGGGGCCAGTCACAGGCATGCCGTTGACGTAGCCAACGCCGGTGCCGGTGGCGGCGCCTACGCTCGTCGCGGCCATGCCGTTGTAGCCTCCACCGCCGCCGCAGGCGGCCAACCCAAGCGCGCCTGCGCAGGCGAGCCAGTACAACTTCATGCGATAGGCGCTCATTTGCATCTCCTTTGGGCCGGGGTCGGTGTATTCCGCACCGAGGCCAAAAGGTTCATTCGCCGGCGATTCAGAAAGCCAGCGACGCGCTCAGCACCAGCGCGCTACTCGCCGTGCGCCTGTAGGCGGTCGGATAGATGCCGCTGCGACCGCCGGCGACCCAGTCGAGCCGCACTTCCCAAGCGTCGCGCGCGACGGCCAGCCCCAGGCTGCCGTCGAGGGTCAGGCGCCCGCCGTAGGTGGCAACGCCGCCGACTCGCATCAGTGCGCCCACGTGGGCTGTCGCGCGTGTCATCGGCGAGAGCGGAAGCCCGACGTTGAATTCGCCATAGGCCGTTCGTGCGCCGCTGCCGAAATAGTCGGGTGAGTAGCGCAGCCGCAGGTTCCATCGGTCGCCGCTCAGGCCGCCGAAGCCCTCGTAGAAGTCGTAGCGCGAGTCGACGCCGAAGTGAACGCCGGTCGCACCCGCCTCCCAGCCGAGGCGATCGGACAAGCGGCCCGCGTACCCCGCGTAGCCGAGCACTTGCAACTGTTGCCGGTTGTAGGGGCCCAGCGACACGCCCGTGAGCGAGGCGCCGCCATACCAGCCGCTCGGATCGTCGTGGCTGACGCTCAGGCTCAGCGTGGGCCGTTCGTCGCTGAGAGAAACGCCGCGGTAGAGATAGTTCGAAAAGAACGCAATGCTGCCGCCGGTCTGGGCGGACGCGACGCAGCCGACAAGGGACAGCGAGAAGCAGAGCGCGGCACGCAGACCGGCGCTCGGCATGTCACTGACGAAGGTTGAGGGGTATCGTGGAGCGCGTCACGGTGCGGACGCAGGCGCCAGAGCCTGCGACGCGTGACAGTGTGGCACAAGCGTCGATTCCTCCGCCGGGAATCGACACGATGCTGGCCATGGAGGGCGGCTCCGCACCCGCCGGCGACCGCTCGCGCAACAGGGCGAACAGCCCCGCCACATGGGCGGCGGAATAGGACGAGCCGGACACGAGGTTCCAGCGGGCACCGGGCAGGGTGGTCGGCACATCGCGCCCCGGAGCGACCAAGGCACCCGGCAAGGCCGGCTCGCCGGTGTCGTCGGAGACGGCCACGACGCCGGCATGCGAGGCCGGAAAGCCGCCACCCGGCAGCTTTCGATCGACGGCGCCGATGACGCTGATGCGGCGCGAAAGCGCTACGTCCAGCAGCCGATCGAGCAATCGATCAGGCGGGCCGGTGAGGCTCAGGTTAATGATGTCGGCGTCGTGCGAGATGGCGAAGTGCAGCGCCATGGCAAGGCTCAGGCTGGTGCAGAAGGTCCCCTGGCTGTTCTCCTGCCAGCAGGCGCGCAGCGCCAGCAGGCGCGCGTTCGGTGCCACGCCCACGATGCCGACCCCGTTGTCGGCGCGCGCGGCGATGATGCCGGCGACCGCGGTGCCGTGGTCCTCGGGGAGGTCGCCCCGGCCCTCGACAAAGTTCTCTTTCAGCGCCACCTGGCCCACGAGGTCCGGGTGCTGCGTGTCGACCCGGCTGTCGACCACGGCGACCCGCACGTTGCGGCCGGTGGAGATCTCGTGCAGATCCGTGAGGTGCCAGGCCTGCGCCGGTGGCTGCAGCGGGTACAGCGGGTCGTCATGACTTTGGGTTCGATAGAGGTTCATGGGCTGGGCCCACTCGACGCGCGGATCGCGCGACAAAGCCTGCGCCACGCGATCGGGCTGCTGGTCTTCCGGCACGGCCAGCACGAAGCAGTCGACGGCCAGCAGCGGAAGCACCCAGTCCGTGACCAGCGTCAACCCGTGTTGGCGTGCCAGCGCGGCAGCCACACGGCGCCGGGCACCGTGGGCGGGGCCGTCGCCGTAGCCGCCCGAATAGGCGCTTTCGGGTCGGAAGTGCTCCGGTGGCAGGCGCAACAACAGCAGCACCTGCTGGTTGGCGGTGGTCGACGCCGCGGTCTGATCCGCAGGCCCGGCGCGGGCCGGCGGCTGAAACGCGGCGAGAGCCAACAGACAGGCGACCAGAAGCCACTTCATGGCGCCGCCCGACCGTCGAGCGATTCGACCAGCAATACGGCGCGTTCCTTGCGCAATTGCTGCACCGCCGCCGTTTCGAGGCCGGCCGGCACGGCCAGCAGATAGGCGTCGGTGGTGGTCGGTCCGTAGACCAGCCGGGCCTTGCTGTCGCGCAACACCCGCCGCATTTCCTGCTCGGTGGCTTCGGGCCGGAACCTCACGATCAGGTTGCCGCCGTCGGCGGTGGCGGTCGGCCCCGCGGGCCCGCCAAGGGCGCGGAAGCGCTGTTCGGGAAGAAGCGGAACGACCAGCAAGCCGCCCAGCGTGGCGACCAGAACGCACTGCCCCAGCAAGGCCCAGCGAGTCCAGGGTGCGCATTCGCGCCAGCGGTCCCGCAGCCGCGCCACGAAGTCGTTTCGTCGCCGGGGCGCCGCGCCGGCGGCGATGCGCTCGCGCAGCGTCGCCAACCCCTGCTCGACATCGTCCGGGATGCCGATGCTCTCATTCGAACAAACCGCCTGGAGCTCCCGTTCCCAGGCCAGCTCGGCCTGGCAGCGCGGGCACTCCGCGATGTGGGCTTCGACGCGGGTGCGATCCGCAGCGTCGAGACTTTCACCGACGTACCACGGCAGCAACGCCTGCACCTCCTGGTGCATGTCGGTGCCGAGATGAACCACACGCCCGCTCACAGCCAATCCTCCAGTCGGTTGGCCAGCAAGGTCTTCAGCCTGCGCCGCGCGTGGAACATGCGCGTCTTCACGGTGTCGACCGGGCAGCCGATGATTTCGCCAATCTCGCGATAACCCATGCCATGGAAATAGGTCAGGTGGACCACCGTGCGCTGTTCGAGCGAAAGGTGGTCCAGGGCTTGCGCCAGCGCGACGCGGATCTGCGACTGCGCCGCATGGTATTCAGGACCGGACTCCAGCGGCGCGGGTTGATCGTCGTCGAACTCGGCTTGCACGGGTTCGTCCAGTCGGCTCAGCGCCTTGATGGCCTTTTGATAGGCGATCGCGAAAATCCAGGTCGATACCTTGCAGCGTCCGTTGTAGGTTCCGGCCCGGTTCCAGACCACCAGCATGGTGTCGTTGAGCACTTCTCCAACGAGCCCAGGCCGCCGTGTCACACGGTCCAGGAAACGTGTGAGCCGCGGGTGGTAGACGCGGTAGAGCTGCTCGAACGCCGGCAGTTCGCCGGCCGCGGCAAGGCCGACCAGGCGCACCTCGACGCTTTCGGCCAACGGCGGGCCCACGGCCTGTCGCCGGACGGCGTCTTTGGGAATGCTCGGCATGGCGGGCTCGTGATGGGAGACTCTCAGAGACTCTACTCCTAGGTTTCGGGGCGGACCGCGACGGCCCAGCGCCAAGCGGGTTGAAGTCGGGTTCGGACGGCACTCCCCGAACCGATCCGTTTATTCCCGGAAACGGACTTTTGGTTCAATCCCATGAGGGCCGTCGGCGCGAACCAGGGCGGTTGTGCGGGAATGAGTTGAAACAGGCAGCGCAGCCAGGTCATCTAATCGACAGAGAGACGCCATGCACACCACCCGCACCCCCACGACCGCCCCGGAGAACGCCTGCGAACTCGAACTGGCCAGACGCGCCTCGCAAGGCGACACGCTCGCCTTCGAGCGCATCATGAGGCGCCACAACCAGCTGCTGTTTCGAACCGCGCGCAGCATCCTCAAGAACGACAGCGAAACCGAGGACGCACTGCAGGACGCCTACCTGCGGGCCTGGCGTGCCATCGGCAGCTTTCGCGACGACGCGCAGCTGTCGACCTGGCTGGCGCGCATCGTGATCAATGAATGCCTGGGACGGCTGCGCCGCCGCGGGGCTCAGGTCATTCCGCTCGGCCACGGCGGCGACCCGGACGCCGAGCCGCCTGAGTGGTCAGTTGCGGACGACCCCGACCGCCAACCGGAGCGCCTTGCCATGCGTGAAGAAATGCGCCGACTGATGGAGCAGCGCATCGACAGGCTGCCGGACCTCTACCGCACCGTGTTCATGCTGCGCGCCGTCGAGGAGATGAGCGTCGACGAAGTCGCGGCCGCGATGGAGATTCCCGCCGCCACCGTCCGCACCCGCTACTTCCGCGCGCGCAGCCTGCTGCGCGAGAGCCTGTCGCGCGACGTCGATGTCGCGGTCGGCGATGCCTTCTCGTTCGATGGCGCGCGCTGCGACCGGATCGTGGCCCGCGTGCTGGCGCGCCTGGTCGACGACTCGCTATCCCCTCGTCCCTGACTCACCCAAAGGAGTTTCCATGTCTTTCCTCGAAATGCCCACCCAGGTCGCTGCGCGACGCCTGTTCCTCGGCCGGTCCGGTCTGATGCTCTCGGGCACTGCCGTTGCGCTGCTCGCCGGCAACGGCGCGCTGGCTGCCAAAGCCGGCGGCGAAACCGCCCATGACGTCCAGATTCTCAATACGGCCCTCGGGGCGGAGCTCGAGGCGATCGCGGCCTATCAGCTCGGCGCCGAGAACAAGCTGCTCGAAAAGCCGGTTCTCGACTTGGCCCTGGTCTTCCAGGGTCACCACAAAGAGCATGCGGAGCTGCTGGCCAAGACGATCGCGAAACTCGGCGGGAAGGCGGCCGTGGCCAAGCCCAGCTACGAATTCCCGGTCGAGCAGCTGAAGTCGCAGGCCGACGTGCTCAAGTTCGCGGCAAAGCTGGAGCAGGGCGCGGTCAGTGCCTACCTGGGCGCCGTACCGCTGTTCGGCAACCGCGAGTTGGCCAAGGCGGCGGCGAGCATCCTCGGCGACGAGGCCATGCACTGGGCGGTCCTGCGCCAGGCGGTGGGCGAGGCGCCGGTCCCCGCGGCCTTCGTGTCGTGAAGAGGCTCGGGCGGGCGGCGGCCGGCCTACTGGCCTCGTGGGCGATGACACCGGCGCTGGCTGTGCCCGACGCGGCGGTGCGAGGCGAGCAGGTCTACGCACGGTGCCAAGCCTGCCATGCCTTGGCGACCGATCGCGTGGGCCCGCACCACTGCGGCCTGTTCGGCCGAGCGGCTGGCACCGTGCCGGGCTTCAACTACTCGCAGGCCATGAAGAACTCGCACATCGTCTGGAACGAGAAGTCGCTCGATCGCTTCCTGGCCAAGCCCCTTGCCGTGGTGCCGGGCAGCACCATGACCTACGATGGCGTCGCCGACCCGAAGGACCGCGCCGACCTGATCGCCTACCTCCAGCATGCGAATGAGAGTCCCGCATGCCGCACGCAGGGACGCGATTAGGGTGAACAGTCCCTAGCGCCTCTTGCGTCCGGTCAGCATCGTCGCCGGGAGATTCTCCCGCCACCACCAGCTCATCACGCCCACTGCAAGCACGTGAACGATTGCAGCGGCCATCAGGACATTGGCAAGCCATGCATGGACCGCTTGCACGCGCTCGTCGCCCCAGAAGGCGTCCAGATGGCTCATCCATCCGGTGAGTCCCAGGAGAGCCACGAGCGACCAGAGCAGCCACACCATCCACAGCCCCAGGGGATCGTGGCCGACGCAGCGAGGCGCGCGAGAACGGACAAAGACCACGGTCGACGCGATGGAGGGCCGCATCGCGACAAGGCTGGCGTGCCCTCTTGAAAGCGATCCCCATAGCAGACGTGTCACGACCGCGCCAAGGGCGACGTAGCCCACCGCGCGATGCGCCGGCCCGCCATCGTCCTGAAGGGAGCAATAGATCACGGTCCCTGCCAGCACCCAGTGCGCGAGACGCACCGCGGCATCCCAGACAAGCACTCTTCCTGCGGCGCTCCTCTCGCCGGAGGTCGGCATGGCTATTTTTCGATCTCGCTCTTGACGGGCTCCAGCGTTTTCGCGTCGTAGTAGATCTCGACCTTCTTGCCTGCAGCGTTCTTGCCGTAGATCTCATAGCAGTTGCCATCGATCTTGAACTTGGAGATGGTGTAGCCTTGCGCCGCGATCCTGGCCTTGGCGTCTGCTTCCGTCATCCATTCGGCTTTCGGATAAGGCTTGCAGTTTGCCTTGGCGAAGGCGGGCGTGGATGCGAAGGCGCAGAGGCCGAGAACGACGAAAACGAGTTGCTTCAATGTCTTGCTCCTGATCGGGAGCGCAAATGCTAGCACCGGCTCGGGCCCCATAGGGCGCAGGATGTTCGCCATGGCAGGGCAGAATCGGCCCCGGAAACTCTGCGCGCAAAAACTGGAGGAGAACGCCGCCATGACCGTCGAGCTGAGCAAGGAAGCCCGCAAGGAGGCGATCGCCTCCATCGAGCGCTACTTCCGGGAAAACATGGAGGAACCCCTCGGCAACATCGCTGCGGGCGCACTTCTTGGCTTCATCCTGGAAGAAATCGGGCCGGCGATCTACAACCGGGCCGTGTCCGATGTGCAGGAGCGGCTTCAGGCGAGGGTTTCGGAACTGGATATCGAAGTGCATGAGGAGGAGTTTCAGTACTGGCGCAAGTACGAGCGCAAGGGGCGGGAACGGAAATGAGGTGACAGTCGCTCGCACCTCGCCGCGATTTCGAGGCGTCAAGGTGGACTTGAGCCTGGGCGTTACAGCGGTGCGTTCAGATCGCGGCGCTGCCGAGGTGAAGCGCAAGACGCTCGTAGGAGACCCTTGCACGGGGTTGCGGCGTGCTGTCTGACACCGGCCTCGGCAGGGGGCCGACGTCAACGTCAGGACGGAATGTGAAAATTTGCAGCAAAAGTTACTGATTTTGCCGATGCAGAAAAGGAAGTGTTCTTGCCCGACTCCCAAGTCTCGACTCTCGCGCAACAGCTTGAACACCACGCGGGTCTGAGGCCTTCGGCGATCGCCCTGCTGTCCCCAGGAAAGCAGCCGGTCAGCTACGGGCAATTGTTCGCTATGGCGCAGCGCGCGCGACCGTGGCTGGCTTCCCGAGGGCTTGCGTCGCCCGCCCGCATTGCCGTGCTCATGCCAGCAGGACTGGAACTGGCCGTCTCCTGCCTGGTGATCGCGTGCGGGGCCGTCTGTATTCCCCTGCACACGGGGCTCGCCGAACCTGAACTGCTGGCCCTGCTCGGGGATGCCCGGGCCGATGCGCTCATGGGGCTGCCGGGCGACCCGGTGCCCGCCCGGCTCGCGCAGGCGCTTGGACTGGCCTCGCTGGTCTTCGACCTGCCGCAGTGGCTGAACGGCCTCGCTGAAGGCGCGGCGGACCCGGCCGCACCCTGGCCCGACGCCGCGGATACGGCCCTCGTCCTGATGACCTCGGGCACCACCGGAAGGTCCAAGCGGGTGCCGCTTCGGCAGCGGCAACTCGTGCATGCCGCGCGGCAGACCGCGCATCACCTTGAACTCCGCCCGGATGACCGCGGGCTGCTGGTGATGCCTGCGTACCACAGCCAGGGCTTGATCGTCGGACTGCTGGCGCCCCTCGCTGCCGGGTCGTCCGTCGTCTGCGCGCCCGTTTTCGACGCCTCGGAATTCCTGCGCTGGGTCGGCGAATTCCGTCCGACCTGGTACACCGCTTCACCGCTTGTTCACCAGGCCGTCATCGATCTCGTGTCCCAGCGCGGCACCGGGATGCCGCCGCATGCCTTTGGCATGATTCGATCGGCATCGTCACCGCTGTCCGAGGCCTTGCAGCACCGCATCGAGGACCTGTGGGGCGTTCCGGTCATTCAGGGCTACGGCATCACTGAAACGGCCGGACAAGTGGCCTGCAATCCATTGTCGCCCGGCGTTCAGAAGCCGGGCTCGGTCGGCCGCCCTGTCGGCGCTGACTTGCGCGTGACCGATGACGAGGGCCATCCGCTGCCAGCGGGGCAGACGGGTGCCGTGATGGTCCGTGGACGCTCGGTTTTCGACGGCTACGAAGACGCGCCCGATGCAGACGCCGACATCTTCCGGGACGGGTGGTTTCGTACCGGCGACCTCGGCTGGCTCGACGCTGATGGCTACTTGTTCCTGGCCGGGCGCAGCAGGGAGATGATCAATCGGGGCGGCGAGAAGATCTCGCCCTTCGAAGTCGAGCAGGCGCTCATGCGCCTGCCAGGCGTCGCACAAGCGGTGGCCTATCCGGTGGCGCATCCGACGCTGGGCGAAAATGTCCATGCGGCCATCGTGCCCGTCCCGGACAGCGCCGTGGAGGGACAGCGGCTCCGCTCCGCGCTATTCGGCGTCGTTGCGGACTTCAAGATACCGGCGTGCATCCATGTGGTCGACCGCATCCCGCTGGGCGCCGGTGGCAAGGTCCAGCGACGAAGCTTTCAACATCAGGTCGCGGCGCTTCTCGCCGCCGTACCTGTCGACGTGCCGTTGACAGGCTTGCAATGGCAAGTCGCGGCCATGTTCGCGCGTACCCTGGGCCACCCCTTGATTGCATTCGACGCCAACTTCCTCGCCATCGGGGGTGATTCCCTGTCGGCGGCACGGCTGGTTCTCGAGGTCAATGAGACCTGGGGA
Organism: Variovorax sp. P4_D9; assembly: GCF_056401695.1. Lineage (NCBI taxonomy): Bacteria > Pseudomonadati > Pseudomonadota > Betaproteobacteria > Burkholderiales > Comamonadaceae > Variovorax > Variovorax sp. P4_D9. The sequence continues at coordinate 2,575 of NZ_JBFUIU010000052.1, read as the reverse complement.
GTCGACTTGCCCGCGTCGGCACTGCTGGCTCAGCCGACGGTCACGACCTTTGCGGCTCGCTTGCAAGCCGCGATCGAAGAAGCCGATGCGCTAAGCGCGGCCTTCAAGTCCGAATTGGATGCCCTCAACGACGACGAGGTGGCGCTTCTGCTCGGAACCACCCTTCGAACCTAGATTGATACACGATGGATGCAACCTCGACCTTGAGCCCTGCGGACACTTCGATTCCGACCAGTCCCGAAGCCCGGCGGCGCATTCTCGCTCGCAAGCTCCAGCAGCGCGCCCAGGCAGGTTCGCCCACGACCCTTGACCCGAGCGATGGCGCGCCCTTGGCCTTTTCGCAGGAGGGACTGTGGTTCCTGGATCAAATGGCCCGCGGGGGCGCCTCCTACAACATTCATTCGGTGACGCGCCTTCGCGGACCTTTGAACAGCGAACTACTCGAGCGCTGCCTTCAGCGCCTGCTGGCGCGGCATGACAGCTTGCGCGCCGAGTTTCACGCCGCCGAGCAGGCGCCGGTGCAGAAGGTCATCCCGGTGCAAGTGGCGCTGCAACGCTTCAGCCTGCAGCAGGTGCAACTCGCCGCCGCGGGCGCGGAGACCGCACTTCGGGAGCGCATCGGAACCACCATCGCTCGGCCATTCGACCTGTCCAGCGCCCCGTTGCTGCGCGCCGAGTTGTTTCAGCTCGCTCCCGACGACCACGTGCTGGTGCTGGTCGTTCATCACATCGTGGCCGATGGCTGGTCACTGAGTGTCATCAAGCGCGAGCTTGCGCAGCTCTATGCGAGTGGCGGCGAAGACGCTGAAATGGCCGCGCCGCCGCTGGCCTTTTCCAACTACGCGATCTGGCAGCGCCAGCGCTTCGAACGCGGCGGCCTTGACGCGCAGGCCGCCTATTGGCGCGAGAACCTGCGCGAACTGCAGACCCTGAACCTGCCGACCGATCGGGCACGACCGTCGCAGGCGGCCCATGTCGGACGCACGCTCTGCCTGGGCATCGACGCGACGCTCGCCGCCGGATTGAGGACGCTCGTCGCGCAGCGGGACGCCAYGCCTTTCATGGGACTTCTTGCGGCCTTCAACGTGCTCTTGATGCGCTATACCGGCCAGACCGACATCGCGGTAGGTGTCCCCTTGGCGGCTCGGCACGACGCCCGCCTGCGCGACATGGTGGGCTATTTCGCCAACACGGTGGTCATGCGCAACCATCTTGAAGGCCAGGCCGGATTCGATGCGCTGCTGGAGCGCGTGCGGCAGACCACGCTGGCGGCGCTGGTCCACCAGGACATGCCCTTCGACCGACTGGTGGCGGAGTTGAATCCCGAGCGCGACGCCAGCCGCAACCCGCTCTATCAGGTCTCCTTCGCGCTGGAGAACTTTCCTCACCGCACCCTCGCGCTGAGCGGCCTCGAATGCGAGCAATTGGCCGTTTTTTCCGAGACCTCCAAGTTCGACCTCTCCCTGGTCATTATCGAGTCCGGCGCCGGGTTCGAGGCCCTGTTCGAATACCGCACCGACCTGTTCGAGGAACGCACCATCGTCCAGATGGCGGCGCACTTCGTCACGCTCCTCAGGGGGATCGTCGCCGATCCCGAGGGCGCGCTGGATCGTATTCCGCTGATGGATGCAGTCGAGCGGCACCGGGTGCTGGTCGAGTGGAACCAAAGGCTCCCCGCAGTTGCGCGCGACTTGCCGGTGCACGCCCTCTTTCGCGCACAGGTGCGAGCGACGCCCGACGCGGTCGCGCTGCGCTTCGGGTCGCATGCCACCAGCTACCGCGAACTCGACCTGCTGTCGGATCGCCTGGCGCACGAGTTGCTCGCGCTGGGCGTCGGGCCCGAGGTACTTGTCGGCCTTTGCATGAAGCGCTGCCCAGGCATGGCAGTCGCCCTGCTGGGCATCTTCAAGGCAGGCGGCGTCCTGCTCCCGCTGGACCCCGCGCACCCGGCCGAGCGGCTGCACGCGATGCTGGAGGACTCGCGTCCGGCCGTCATCCTGACCCAGTTGATGCACGTGGATCGCCTGCCGGCTGCGAAGTGCCTCGTGGTTCCGGATGACGGCGGATCGCTCCCGGCCGAACCCTTGGCCGGCCTGCCCGAGCTCACACGCCAGGATCACCTGGCCTACCTGATCTACACCTCGGGCTCGACCGGCAAGCCCAAGGCTGCACAACTGATGCACCGCGGCCTGAGCAATCACGTGCTCTGGATGAACGATGCACTGGAGATGAGCGCCAGGGACCGCGTGCTGCAAAAGACTTCGGTCACCTTCGACGCGGCGCTCTGGGAGTTCCTCTCGCCGCTGTGCTGTGGCGCGACGCTCGTCATCGCGCAGCCCGATGTGCATGAGGACATGCACCTCCTGGCCGCCGCCATTCGAGAGAACGACATCAGCGTCGTCCAGTTCGTCCCGTCCGAGTTGCGCGTGATGCTGGACGCGCTGGCCGGGGCGGACTGTCCGAGCCTTCGCTATGTGCTGAGCGGTGGCGAAGCGATGGATCGCGCACTCGCGCTGTCGTTCCGACAAAGGCTGCCGGGTGTCAGGCTCGGCAACTTCTATGGGCCCACCGAAGC
>NZ_JBFUIU010000051.1:0-23748 GCF_056401695.1 Variovorax sp. P4_D9 | reverse complement strand
CCCGAGTCCGGCACTGCGGCCGCCGCGCAGGGCACCTTGCGCGCCTACGCCCCGCCCGCGCAGCTGCGCAAGGACCTGGCCGACGAGACCGCGCGCTGGAAGCGCATCATCACCGACCAGCGCATCGTCGCGGAAGGGAGCTGACGATGAAGCAAGCGTACCTGGGCCTGATCGTGCCACCCGCCGCCGGCGCGGTGCCGGTGGATGGCCCGCTGCTGTATGGCGAGCGCATCCGCTTCAGCGCCCGCGGGCTCGGCCTCGGCGAGATCTCCACCCGCGGCTACACCGAAGTGATCGACTCGGTGATCGAGAAGGCTCTCGAACTCAGGGCCGAGGGCGTGGCCGCCCTCTCGCTGATGGGCACCTCGCTGAGCTTTTTTCGCGGCGCGGCGTTCACCCGCGAACTGCAGCAGCAGATGGCGCGCGCCACGGGCCTGCCCTGCAGCACCATGAGCCATGCGATCGTCGGCGGCCTGCGCAGCCTCGGCGTGCGGCGGGTCGCGGTGGCCACCGCCTACATCGACGAAGTCAACCTGCAGCTTCGACGCTACCTCGAGGACAGCGACTTCGAGCCGCTGGCCTTGCAAGGGTTGGCGATTTCCGACGTGCAGGCGGTCGGCGAAGTGCCGACGCAGGTGCTAGTCGATCTCTGTAGCAGTGTCTTCGAGGCCAGCCCGGGCGCTGACGGCATCCTGATCTCGTGCGGCGGCCTGGTCACGCTCGATGCGGTGCGCGAGGTCGAGGCCCGCTTCGGCGTGCCGGTGGTCTCGAGTTCACCCGCGGGCTTCTGGGACCTGGTGGGCTGCGCCGGGCTGGATGCGCGCTCGCCGGGCAACGGGCGTTTGTTCGCCTGAGCGAACGGCGTGTCAGCCGCGGTCGGCCGCGGCGAGCAGCGCCTGCGCCTTGAGCACCACCGGCCGGTCCACCATCTTGCCGTCGACCGCGACCGGCGCGCCGCCGCTGGCCGCATCGGCTTCGATCACGCGCCGCGCCCATTCGAGCTGCGCCGGCGTCGGCGAGAAGCCTCGGTTGACGGCCTCGACCTGCTTCGGATGGATGCAGAGCTTGGCACCGAAGCCCAGGCGCCGCGCCTGCTGCGCGTCAGCCTCGATGCGGGCCGGGTCATCGATCGCTGTGCTGACCCCATCGACCGGCGGCTGCAGGCCGGCCAGCCGGGACGCCAGCACGATCCGGGAGCGGAACAGCAGCAGCTCGATGCCCTCGCCCTCGATGCCCAGGTCGGCCTGGAAATCGATCGAGCCGAACACCAGCCGCTGAACTCGAGGCGCGGCAGCGATCGCGTCGAGCTGGTCGATGCCGCGCGCGGTCTCGACCAGCGGCCACAGCGCGGCCGAAGGGAGCTCGTCGGCGATCGCCCGCAACACGGCGGCGTCTTCGGCTTTGGGCAACATCAGCGCGGCGACGCCCGCCGCTGCGCACATCGCGAGGTCGGCGGCATGCCACCGCGTGTCGGCGGCGTTGATGCGAACGCCGACGATCGGGCGGCCACCCTGATCACGGGCCGCGAGCCATTCGGCGACCTGCGCACGCGCTTCGTCCTTGCGGTCGGGCGGCACGGCGTCCTCGAGATCGAGCACGACCGCATCGGCACCGCTCTGGCAGGCCTTGTCGAAACGTGCCGGCTGATGGCCAGGGACGAACAGCAGGCTGCGGGCGACGGCTGCCATGTCAGCTCAGCAGACGCTCGACGCGCGAGGCCTCGGCCAGGGTCCAGATGCGCTCGCACAGCGCCTGCGCCTCCTGCGGCGTGGCCGCCTCTCCGTACGCAGCGAGCCGCTTCATCTTGTCCTCAATCTCGGCCCGGCTCAGCGTATTGCCGGGGTCGCCTTTAGGCTCGTCGACCCGACCCGGGAAGATGCGCCCATCGGTGGTCGTGACGCTGACCTTGCCGATCCAGCGCGCCGGGTAGGCGGTGTCGACCTCGCGATCGAGTTCCATCATCACCTTGTCGCGGAAGGCCGCGACCTCGGGCGCGAGGTAGTCGCGATCGAACTCGGTCAGGCCGGCGCGGCCATGCACCGCGATCAGGCCCAGCACCGTGCCCATCGAGAACTTGCCCTGGTGCACCGTGGTCGGCACAACGACGCGGCCCAGCACGTCGATCGCGCCCTGGTGCACATGGGTCACGACGCGCACGATGTCGCCGTGCTTCAACCCATGCTTCGTCATCACCCCCAGCAGCGCATCGGCGGCCGGGTGCGTGTGGCGGCAGGAGGCGTGGAACTTGAACGAGGTCTCGGCCAGCGCCCAGCGCGTGCCCAGCCCGTCGACCAGGCGCGCGGGATCGGCATCGGTGGACATGCCCACCCCCAGGCCCTGTGCGCCTTCGAGCACATGCTGCGCACCGGTGAAGCCATCCTTCGCGAGGTAGGCCGACATCAGTCCGCTCGCGGCCGCATGGGCGCAGTGCAGCTGCTTCGAATCGGCGGCGTCGCGCAGGAATTCCCAGACGCCGGCCGACTGCGTACCGGCCGAGCCGAAGGCGTGCAGCATCTGCGCGGGCGACAGATCGAGCAAGCGGCCCACCGCCGCCGCGGCGGCCAACGTGCCCGCCGTGGCCGTGGTGTGGAAGGTGCGGTAGTGGGAGCGGCCCAGGAACTCGCCGACCCGGATGCCGACTTCATAGCCGGCCACCACGGCCGTGAGCAGCTGCGAACCGCTGGCGCCGACGGCTTGCGCGGTGGCCACCGCCGGCGCGAACACCACGGCCGCCGGATGGAACACCGAGCCGTTGTGGACGTCGTCCTGCTCGACGTAGTGCGAAGCCGCGGCGTTCACCAGCGCCGCGAAGACCGGTGAGGTGCTGCGGCGAGAGGTCAGCACTTCGCTCGGCCCGTCGGCCGGGCCCATCGCCTCGGCGAAGCGCTGGATGCTCTGCACCGGCCGCGCGGAGCGGGCCGCGAGCACGGAGCCGAGCCAGTCGAGCATCAAGTCCTCGGCCCGGCGAAGCACCGGCTCGGGAATCTGCGCGAACGAGAGTTCGGCGGCGAAGGTGGTCAGGGTCCGGCTGGGATGGTCGTTCATGGAGGGGATTCCGTTGGGGAGGGATGGGGGATGCTCAGACCGCGCCCTCGGCATGCAGCGCCGCGATGGCTGCTGCGTCGTAGCCGACCTCGGCCAGGATCGCATCGGTGTGCTGGCCCAGCGCGGGCACCGCATCCATTCGCGGGTTCCATTCGCTCGGCATGCCGGGCGGCCACAGCGCGGGGATCGGCCCGGCACTGGTGCCGACCTCGGTCCAGCGTCCGCGCGCCTGCAATTGGGGGTGGTCCCACAGGTCCTGCATGGTGTTGGCCTGCGCGTTGGCGATCTGCGCGGCGTCGAGGCGCTCGATGATTCCGGCCGCGGTGAACGGCGCGAAGGCCTGCACGATGATCTCGCGCAGCGCCTCACGGGAAGCGGTGCGCAGCGTGTTGGAGGCGAAGCGCGGATCGGGCGCCAGGCCGGGCTGCTCGAGCACCTTGGCGCAGAACACCTGCCATTCGCGCTCGTTCTGCAACCCAAGCATCACGAGCTTGCCGTCGCCGGCCGGGAACGGGCCATAGGGATAGATGGTCGCGTGCGCCGCTCCGGCGCGCGGCGGCGGCGGCGCGCCCTCGAAGGCGTAGTACATCGGAAAGCTCATCCACTCGGCCATGCTCTCGAGCATCGAGACGTCGATGCGGCAGCCCTTGCCGGTCTTGCCGCGTTGAAGCAGCGCCGCCAGGATGTTGCTGTAGGCGTACATGCCGGCCGCGATGTCGGCGATCGAACAGCCGGCCTTGGCCATCTCGTCGGGCGTGCCGGTTACCGACAGGAAGCCCGACTCGCTCTGGATCAACAGGTCGTAGGCCTTCTTGTCGCGGTACGGTCCGGGCGCCGCGGCATCGTCGCCGTAGCCAGAGATGTCGCAGACGACCAGGCCGGGATGATCGGGCGCCAGCGCCTCATGCGAGAGGCCCAGCCGCGCCGCGGCACCGGGCGCGAGGTTCTGCACCACCACATCCGACTCGGCCACCAGGCGCTGCAGGATCTCCTGGCCCTTCGGGTGCTTGACGTCGAGCGTCAGGCTTTCCTTCGAACGGTTGGTCCAGACGAAATGCGAGGCGAGCCCGTGCACGCGCTGGTCGTAGGCGCGCGCGAAGTCGCCGCTGCCGGGCCGCTCGACCTTGATGACGCGGGCGCCCAGGTCGGCCAGTTGCCGCGTGCAGAACGGCGCCGCGATCGCGTGCTCGAGAGTCAGGACGGTGATGCCCTCGAGCGGTCGCATCAGAAGCTCCTCGGCATGCCGAGCATGTGCTCGGCCACGTAGCTCAGGATCAGGTTGGTCGAGATCGGCGCCACCTGGTAGAGCCGGGTCTCGCGGAACTTGCGCTCGATGTCGTATTCGCAGGCGAAGCCGAAGCCGCCGTGGAACTGCAGGCAGGCGTTGGCCGCTTCCCACGAGGCCTTGGCCGCCAGGTACTTCGCCATGTTGGCCTGGGCGCCGCAGGGCTCGTGCGCATCGAAGCGGCGGCAGGCCTCGTAGCGCATCAAGTCGGCCGCCTCGACCTCGATAAAGGCCTCGGCGATCGGGAACTGCACGCCCTGGTTCTGGCCGATCGGCCGGCCGAAGACCACGCGCTCCTTGGTGTAGGCCGTGACCTTGTCGATGAACCAGTAGCCGTCGCCGATGCATTCGGCAGCGATCAGCGTGCGCTCGGCGTTGAGGCCGTCGAGGATGTACTTGAAGCCCTGCCCTTCCTCGCCGATCAGGTTCTCGGCCGGGATCTCGAGGTTCTCGAAGAAGAGCTCGTTGGTCTCGTGGTTGACCATGTTGAGGATCGGCCGCACCGTGAGCCCGTTGCCGATCGCCTCGCGCAGGTCGACGATGAAGATCGACATCCCCTCGGACTTCTTCTTGACATCGGCCAGCGGCGTGGTGCGCGCCAGCAGGATCATCAGGTCGGAGTGCTGGATGCGCGAGATCCAGACCTTCTGGCCGTTGATGACGTAGCGGTCGCCCTTCTTCACCGCGGTGGTCTTGATCTTCGTGGTGTCGGTGCCGGCCGAGGGCTCGGTCACGCCCATCGACTGCAAGCGGAGTTCGCCGCTGGCGATCTTCGGCAGGTACTGCCGCTTCTGCGCCGCGGAGCCGTGGCGCAGCAAGGTGCCCATGTTGTACATCTGGCCGTGGCAGGCGCCCGAGTTGCCGCCGGCGCGATTGATCTCCTCCATGATCACCGAGGCTTCGGTGAGGCCCAGGCCTGAGCCGCCGTACTCATGCGGGATCAGCGCGGCCATCCAGCCGGCCTGGGTCAACGCGTCGACGAACTCGGCCGGGTAGGCGCGGGCCTCGTCGATCTTGCGGAAATACTCGTTGGGGAACTGGGCGCAGAGGTCGCGCACGGCGTCGCGAATGTCTTGGTGGCGAGGAGTGGAATCGGTCATGACAGGCAGTCAAGAGGAAGTGAATTCGGCGCTGGCTTGCATCAGCAGCGCGCCCTGGCCGTCCTCGGCCCAGAGCGCGACCATGCCATCGGCATCGGCCGCCTGGCCGCAGACCCGCAGCAGGCGGCCGCAGGTCAGCGGCCGCACGGCCTTGAATCGGTAGGCGCGCACGCGTCGGCCCGGGTGCTGCAGCTGCGCCGCCTCGAGCAGCAGCGTGGCGATCAGCGGCCCATGCACCACGAGGTCGTCGTAGCCCTCGACCTGCGTGACGTAAGGGTGGTCGTAGTGGATGCGGTGGCTGTTGAAGGTCAGCGCCGAATAGCGGAACAGCAGCGTCGCGTCGGGCCGGTGCTCGACCGACCAGGCGGCATCGGCCGGCGGTGCCTGCGGCGGCGCCGCTTCGCCCGGCTTCGCGGCCTCGCGGTAGACGATGTCGTGCGTGTCGCGCAGCAGCAGCGCGGCGCCGGCATGAACTTCATGCGCCACCTTGACGAACACCAGCGCGCCGGCCTTGCCCTGCTTCAGCGTGACGTCGGCCACGCGGGAGGTCTTGCGCGCCGCCGCGCCGAGCGGCAGCGGCTCGAAGAACTCGAGCTGGCTGCCGGCCCACATGCGTCGCGGCAGCGGCACCGGCGGCAGGAAGCCGCCGCGCGCCGGATGGCCGTCGGGGCCGAGCTGGATCTGCGGCGCGGTCGGCAGGAAGTAGCACCAGTGCCACAGCGGCGGCAGTGCCTGCCCCGCCTGCCAGGGCTGCTCGTCGTTGCGCAGCGTGGCGGCCAGCGCGCTCGCGGTCCAGGGCGATATCAGGTCGTCGTGGGTCTCGGTGCGGCCGACCCAGCTTTGCAGATGGTCGATGTCGAGGGCGTCGGTCATCGTCTGTTTCCTGGTTCAGTCCTGGCGCGGGCCGCCGGCCTCGCGCTCGACCCGCTGCCAGATCTCGATGCCCATCGGATCGTCGATCTCCTCGAGGATGTGGCCCACCAGGCCGATCGCACGCGCCATCACGCCGAAGCCGCGGATGATGCGCCACGGGAAACCGAATTCGGCGGCGATCGCACCGATGGCACCGGTGGCATTGATCGGCAGCGACTTGCCGGAGACGCGTTCGGCTTCTACCTGCACCGCCTGGATCAGCGCCACGTAGTGGCTCGATAGGCCGTTCTCGGCCGCGATCTGGAACAGCCGCGGCGTGCGGGGATCGATCGGCTTGTGCAGCGGATGGCCCAGGCCGGGCACGATCTCCTTGCGCTCGCGGTAGGCGGCGACGATGTCGCGCGCCATGTCTTCCAGCGGGCGGGTGGGCGAAGTGCCGGGCGGGATCGCCTCGTACAGCATGCGCGCGGCCCCTTCGGTGCTGCCGACGAACACGCTGCCGAGCCCGCACAGGCCGGCGCCCACGGCGGCCTGCAGCGCCTCGGGCGCGCCGGTATAGGTCAGGCGGGCGACCAGCGCGCTCGGCGTGATGCCGTGCTCGACCAGGGTCACGACGATGGCGTTGAAGGTGACCGACTCCTGCGGCGTCGGCATGCGGCCGGTGAGCTCGAGGAAGGCCATGTCGCCGAGGTTCAGGTGGCCGAGGATCTCCGACGGCAAGTCGCGACCGCGCACCGTGATCCTGTCGGGCGTGCTGTGGCCGAGTTCGGTGTGCAGGGATTTCTTGATCTTGGTCATGAGGCGGGATTCGGAAGAAAGGGCAAGGCTTCAAATCTATTCCTTGCCGAGGGTCCTGGGTCAGTCATTGCCGAACCCTGCCTTCAGCAATGGCAAATGCCGCTCGCGGGGTGCTTCTGGCACGCTTGCCCTCGGTCTCACTGCCTACCCCAAGACACGCCATGGACTCCGATTCCCTGTCAGCGATCCGCGAAGCGGCGCTGGACTATTTCACCCGCAGCGACAGCATCCGGCGCTGCCGCGCACTGGCCGAACAACCCGAGGACAGCCGTGCACACGCCGCCGCGGCCGGCTGGGCCGAACTGGCCGCGCTGGGCTGGCCCGGCATGCTGGCGCCAGAGTCGGCCGGCGGGCTGGCCCTCGCCCTGGCCGGCGCGGCCGAAATCCTGCGGGCCGCCGGTGAGCATGTGGCGCCCGAGCCGCTGCTGGCGGTCGCGGGCCTCGGCGCCCTGCTGCTGACACGCCTCGACAGCGCCCCGGCCGTGGCGCTGCTCGAAGACCTGGTGGCGGGCCGCAGCCTGCCGGCGCTGGCCTGGCAGGAAAGCGCCGGCGACCTCAGCGACGTGCCGCTCGATTGCGGCTGCGAGCCCGGACCCGCGGGCGGCGTGCTGCTGCAGGGCGAAAAGCTCATGGTGCTGCCCGGCAGCGCCGCCAGCGGCTGGCTGGTGTCGGCCCGCGGCGACGACGACACCGTGCTGCTGTGGGTGCCGCGCGRCACCGACGGCGTGACCGAGACGCTGGTGCCGCTGGTGGATGGCGAGCAGGCCGCCACGCTCCGCTTCGATCGCGTGGCCTTGCCCGCGAGCGCCGTGCTGGCGCAGGGCCCGTCGGCCCGCAATGCCCTGCGGCATGCACTCGCCGCGGGCCAGATCCTGCAGGCGGCCGAACTGCTCGGCACCGGCCAGGCGATGCTCGCGCAGACCTTGGCCTACCTGCGCACGCGCACGCAGTTCGGCAAGCCGATCGGCTCCTTCCAGGCGCTGCAGCACCGCGCGGTCGACATGTTCATCCAGCTCGAGATCGCGCGCGCGACGCTCGACGAGGTGCTGGCGCTGGCCGGTGATCCGGCCGGCCTGGCCATCGAACGGCTCGAGGCCGAAGCCAGCCGGGTCAATGCCCGCTGCACGGCGGCGACGCTTCATGCCTCGCGCTCGGCGGTGCAACTGCACGGCGCGATCGGCTACACGCAGGAGTGCGACCTGAGCCTCTTCTACAAGCGCACGCTACGGCTCTCGGCCTGGCTCGGCAATGTCACGGCGCACCAGCGACGCTATGCCGCACTGGCCGAAGGCACGGCGCACAGCGACGAAGCCGTGGCCTGGCCGGACGAGTTCCCCCGCAGCGCCGACTGGGGTGCGATGCCGGAGTCCGAATTCCGCCGCATGGTGCGCGCCTTCTTGCAGCAGCGCTACCCGGCCCACCTGCGCTATCTCTCGCACCGCGCGCGCTGGAGCGAGATGCGAGAGTGGTACCTCACACAGTCGGCACAGGGCTGGATCGCGCCGGCCTGGCCGCAGGCGCACGGCGGCATGGGTCTTCCCGCCGACAAGATGATCGCCTGGATCGAGGAGCTGGAGCAGTACGGCGTGGCGCGCGCGCCCGACCAGGGCATCGTGATGATCGGCCCGCTGGTGATTCAGCACGGCACACCCGAACAGCAGCAGCGCTTTCTGCCGCGCATTCTGGCGGGCGACCACGTCTGGTGCCAGGGCTACTCGGAACCCAATGCCGGCTCCGACCTGGCCGGCCTGCGAACCGAGGCGGTGCAGGCGCGCGATGCCGAGGGCGATCACTTCGTCGTCAACGGCCAGAAGATCTGGACCACGCTGGCGCAGGACGCCAACCACATCTTCATGCTGGTGCGCACTGACAAGGAGGCCAAGAAGCAGGAAGGCATCAGCTTCCTGCTGTGCGACCTGCGAACGCCCGGCATCACGATCCGGCCGATTCATACGCTGGCCGGCGAGCCGGAGTTCTGCGAGGTGTTCTTCGACAACGTGCGGGTGCCGGCCGAGAACCTGGTCGGCAAGCTGCACGGCGGCTGGACCATCGCCAAGGCACTGCTGGGCTTCGAGCGCATCTTCCTCGGCAGCCCGAAGCAGTCGCAGTACGCGCTGGGCCAGCTGGCGCGGCTGGCGCAGTCGCGGCGGCTGTTCGCCGACCCGGTGTTCACGCAGCGCTACACGGCGGTCCGGCTCGACGTCGCCGATCTGTCGGCTGCCTACACGGGCTTCGCCAACATCGTGAAGGCCGGCAAGCCGCTGCCGTCGTCGGTGTCGCTGCTCAAGATCTGGGCCAGCGAGACCTACCACCGCATCGGCGCGCTGTTGGTCGAGGCCAGCGAGGAACAGGGTGCGATCGCGGGGGACGTCGATGTCGACGGCCAGCCCTTCAACGCGCTGTCGCCGCTGATCGGATCGACCTCCGCGATGATCTACGGCGGCACCAACGAGATCCAGCGGAACATCCTTGCGCGGCAGGTGCTGGAACTGCCCGGCTGAGTTCGCACCACGCACCAGAAGAATTCACTCCAGGAGACGACATGAAGCAGCCGCAGATCGATTTTCACGCGGGCGCGCAGCGCCGCAATGCGCTCGCCTTGATGGCCGCGGGCGCGCTCTGGCCGCTGCTTGTGCCACTTCCTGCGATGGCCCAGCAAGCCCCGCTGCCGACGCTCGTCAAGCTGGTGGTGGGCTACACTCCGGGCGGCCCGGTCGATGGTGCGGCGCGCCTGCTCGCTCCCGCAATCGCGCAGGAACTGGGGACGCAGGTCATCGTCGAGAACAAGCCCGGCGCGGGCGGCTCGATGGGCGGTGACATGGTCGCCAAGGCGGTGCCCGACGGCGCCACGCTGTTCTTCGGCGCCAGCCCAACGATCACGATCAATCCGAATGTGCAGCGCAAGATGCCCTTCGACCCGATGAAGGACCTGACGCCGATCGCGCCGCTGGTGGCCTACACCAACGTTCTCGTGGTCAACAAGGATCTGCCGGTGCGCAGCGTGGCCGAGTTGCTGGCCTATGCCAGGGCCAATCCGCAGAAGGTGTTCTACGGCTCGGCCGGCGTCGGTTCGTCGAACCACCTGAGCGGCGCACTGCTCGAGAAGATGGGCGGCGCGCCGATGGCGCACGTGGCCTACAAGGGCAGCGCCCCGGCCCTGGCCGACGTGATGGGCGGCACGCTGTCGATGATGTTCGACATCATCGCCACCTCGCGGCCTTTCATCGAATCGGGCAAGGTGCGCGCGCTCGCGGTCACCTCGCGCCAGCGCAACCGCATGCTGCCTGAAGTGCCGACCATGATCGAGTCCAGCGTCGCCGACTTCGACGTCGGCGGCTGGTTCGGCCTCTACGGCCCGGCCCGCATGGACCCGGCGCTGGTGGCGCGCATCAACGCGGCAGCCGTCAAGGTGCTGACGCGCGAGGCAGTCGCGGCGCGGCTGCTCGAGCAAGGCTACGAAGTCTGGTCGGGCGCGCCCTCGGTGCTGGCCGACAAGGGACAGTCCGACCGCAAGTTGTGGGCCACGGTCTCCAAGGGCATCGAGGCGGATTAGCGTGCCGAAGCGAATCCATGAATGGCTGGCGCTCCGCGCCGCCGCGACGCCCGACGCCATCTTCCTGCACCAGCCCGCGGGCGACACCTCGTATGCCGCGCTGCAGGCGATGGTCGAGACCGCCGCCGCCGACCTGCTCGAAGCCGGCGTGCGGCCGACCGACCGCGTGCTGCTGGTGGCCGAGAACTGCGCCGCCCACATCGCACTGATCATGGCCTGCAGCCAGATCCGCGCCTGGTCGTGCGGCGTCAATGCGCGGATGTCGCCGGGCGAGATAGACGCGATCGTCAAGCGGGCCGACGCGCGCCTCTGCTATTTCACCGGCGAGGCCTCCGCCGCGGCGCTTGAGCATGCGCAGCACATGCGGGCGGTGCCCAGCGCCCTGCCCGGCGTGCTGCGCTCGCCGCTGCGAGCCGCCGCCACGCCGGAGCCCGACCCCGCCCTGGCCGACACCGCCGCGATCATCTTCACCTCGGGCACCTCGGGCGCGCCCAAGGGCGTGATGGTGTCGCACCGCGGCCTGCTGCACTTCGGCCGCGTCTCCGCGGCCTCGCGCGCTCTGACGGCCGACGACCGCGCCTACGCCTTCCTGCCGATGACGCACATCTTCGGCCTCGGCACGGTGCTGATGGCAAGCCTGAGCGGCGGTGCTTCCCTGGTGCTGCGCGGCGGCTTCTCGCCCGACGACCTCCTCGATGCGCTTGCGCACGAGCGCGTCTCGAACCTGCTCGGCCCGCCGACCATGTACGCCCGTCTGCTGGCCCACATCGAGGCACAGGGCGCGACGCCGCGCTTTCCACATCTGCGCTATGTCTACACCGGTTCCGCGCCGCTCGACCTCACGCTCAAGCGCCGCGTCGAGGCGCTGTTCGGCCAGCCGCTGCATTACGGCTACGGCCTGTCGGAGTACGCGGGTTCGGTCTTCCTGACGCGCCGTGGCGTGGCGCGCAACGACACCTCGGCAGGCTACCTCGTCGAAGGCGGCGAGGGCCGCATCGTCACCGCCGAAGGCCACGACGCCGCAGCCGGCGAGGTCGGCGAGATCTGGCTGCGCGGCGCCGGCCTGATGCTGGGCTATTTCCGCGACGCGGAGGCTACCGCGCAGGTAATGCGTCCGGGCGGCTGGTACGCCTCGGGCGACCTCGGCCGGCTCGCGCCCGACGGCGCGCTCTCGGTCATCGGACGGCTGAAGGAAATGATCATCCGCTCCGGCTTCAACGTCTATCCGGCCGAGGTCGAGGCCGTGCTCAACCGCTTCGCGGGCGTACACCTGAGTGCGGTGGTCGGCATGCCGGAGGCCGATGGCAACGAGACCATCGCGGCCTTCATCGAACTCGAACCCGGCGCGGTGCTCGACCGCGATGCGCTCCAGGCGCACCTGCGGGAGCACCTGTCGCCCTACAAGCGGCCCGCGCGCATCGAGGTGCTGGCTTCGCTGCCGACGACGTCGACGGGGAAGATCCTCAAGCGGGCGTTGGTGGGGCCCCAGCGCTAGCGAGGCCCGGATTGGTCATGCCATCGGGCTTGCAGAGTTCCACGAAGTGGACGTCGTCTCGGGTTGATCTCATACCCTGCGGATAGGCCCGGGAAAAAGCGCGACGTTCGCATCGGCCGTCAGGAGTGTCATGCCTTCAGTCGTGGCTTGGGCGACCAACAGCCGGTCGAAAGGATCCTTGTGAATGGGTGGCAAGCCTTCCACGGCCAGAGCACATTCCCCGTGATCGCCAGTTCGGCGTAGCCGTTGTCGAGCAGGCCGCGCCGCAGCAGGTGCGCATCAACCTGGAAGTCCGGCCGATCCAAACTGCGCTTGATGACAATCTCCCAGATGCTCGCGACACTGAAGAAGAGCTTGTTGTCAGGCGACTCGATCGCCTTGTGCGTTGCGTAGGCGCTTCGGCGTGCCCGCTGCCCATAGCAGTAGGTGCGTATCGAGGAGCAGTCTCATGGGGTGGCGCCGAACACCTGTTCGATCTCGGCCGAACCCATCGTGTCGAAGTCGTCCGGCACCTGCACCTGACCGACCAGAAACCCCAGCCGCTTGGGCGGCGAAGGTTCGGGCGCATCGAGCGGCACCACCTTGACCATCCGGCTTGCCCGCCTTGGCGATCACGAAAGACTCACCGCGTGCCACGCGCTCGACGATGCGCGACAGGTGCGTCTTGGCATCGTCTGCATGATTTCCGTTTTGCATGGGATTTTCGGACTAAGCTTGGTTAGCTTAGTTCAACTTCAAAATCCGCATTGGGCGACCGGCTTGCAAGGGCGGCCCTGTTTCAGCCGCCCATGCACACGCATGGCTCACCGCGCCTTGCCCTACTTGCCCGCACCCGCCTCGAAGGACGGAAAGCCCGGCTCTCTCGTCTGGGCCAGTCCCCAGTGGTAGCCGTTGATGTCCGCGATGAGCGCGAAGCGATCGCCCCATGGCKCGTCGTAGGCCGCTTCGAGCACCGTGGCGCCGGCAGCCCGGGCGCGTGTGACCACTGCATCCACGCTGTCGACGTAGAGATAGAAGTAGGCCGTCTTCTGCTTGGGATCGACGAAGGAGATCGCAGCCRCCGTCGGCCGGCCGCCCACGTTCTCGGGCACGAACATGATGGCGAGTTCGTCGTGGTAGCTCATCTCCACATGCACCGGCTCGCCGTTCCTGAGGTTTTCGTGGCGCAGCTTGAAGCCGAAGGTCTTCTCGTAGAACTGCTTGCTGGCGCGACGTCCTTGACCGTCAGGTGCGGCGTGATCAGCCTGGACGACAGCCACGGTGAGCCCGTCGTCCTGGATGCGTCTGCGAAGTGTCCGCAGCGATCGCAGGGCTCATGATTGACGCGGCCAGCATGAAAGCGCTGATGAATCTCATTTTTGTCTACCTTGGAAATGGACGCGAGGAGCGCCGATTGCGCACCAGGCAAGTCCACTCCAACAGCGCACCTCCTCGATCGGGCGGCTGCGTCACCGCCCTGCGCCGGGCCCCGGAGCCGGCACCTGGTCCGCATCCGTCAGCGTCTTCAGGAACGCAACCACATCGCGGATCTCGGACTCGGTCAGGGCGGGCTTGCCGTCACGCCGCTGGCCGAAGGGCGGATCGGTGTTGACGTTCTCGTGGTACTGCGGCGGCAGGTCGTCGAAGGTCTGGACCCTGCCCTTCGCGTCGCRCCCGTACCAGCGCTGCGGCGCGGTGTCGCGCTGCGCGTAGAAGCGCAGCACTTCCTCCAGCGAATGAAACACGCCGTTGTGGAAGAAGGCCTTCCGAACGGCGACGTTGCGCAGGCTGGGCGTGCGAAACAGGCCGCAGTACTCGGGGTGGTCCTGCAGGTCGGTGCGGACCGGTCCACACAGGCCGAGGTCGTGGTACGCCGGGTCGGCGTTGGCTGCGAGGCCGCGATGGCGCGGCACGCCGACGGCGATCATGCCGAAGTCGGTGAAGAGCGGAAACGCGCCGTCCGGCGTGCGGTCCGCGATGTGGCATGAGGCGCATTTGCCCTTGTCCTCGGCGCGGAACAGGCGCAAGCCGCGCGCTTCGGCAGCGCTGAGCTTCTGCTCGCCGCGCAAGACGGCGTCGTACTTGCTCGAGAACGGATAGAAGTCGGCCGGCGACTGCTGGAACACTTCGAGCGCGAGCCCCGCCGCGCGGAAGGCGGCCGCGGGGGCGCGAAACACGTCGTCGCCGAATGCGCTGCGCATCTCCTCGGCATAGGCGGCGCGTTCGAGCTTGCGCGCCACGTCCTCGACCGAGGCATTGCCCATCTCGGCCGCCGAGAGAAGCGGCAGACCGGCCTGCTCGTGGGCGGAGCCCGCGCGGCCGTCCCACATGTGGCCGCCGGTGGGGCCGGCGTCGATGCTGTCGTCGCCGTCGTTGTCGTGGTGGTGCTCCGAGAACGCGGTGAGCGTTTCGAGGTAGCGCAGCGAAGGCGTGGCACGCGACCCCGGCGTGTGGCCGTCCACGCCGCCGAGCTGAACCGAGAGTGCGTTCGGCGGGCCGTAGGCATGCCGTGGATCGTGGCAGCTCGCGCAGGACTGCGCGCCCGAGGCGGAGAGCGAGGCGTCGAAGAAGATGCGCCGCCCCAGTGCCGTCAGTTGCGCCGCGCCGGGTTGCGGCCTGCCGGGGACCGGCGCATAGATGGCGCCGGCATAAGCAGGCGCAGGCGCCGGTTCATGCGCCGCGGATGCAACGGCGGCCATCGGCTCGACCGGCAACACGGGGGAAGGCGCCGGCCGCTCGCAGGCGGCGAGCGCGAAGGCTGCCATCAAGACAAGGGCGAGCCTGCAGGATCTGGATGGATGAGAGCGGGGCATCGAAAGCGACTTCGGGACGCAGCTTAGATGCGGCGCATGACAGACCGATGACGCCCTGAAACGCGCCTGTCACGCTCCGCCGCGAACATCGGCGACGCCGGCCTTGCGGCCGGACTCATCAACACCTCATAGCTCCACACAAGATGAAATCCTCTTTCGCTTCGCGCGTGCCGCACGCGCTGCATCCGCTCGCACGGCGCTGGCCATGGCCCGCCGCGATCGCCACCACGGCCATCCTCGCCGCCTGTGGCGGTGGCGGAGGCTCGGGCTTCTCGTTGCCGCTCACCGGCAGCGGCAGCGCCCCCTCCACTTCCGGCGTGGTGACCGGCAGCTACTACCGCAATGCCAAGGTCTGCATCGATGCGAACAGCAACGGCCGCTGCGACAACGGCGAAGCCAGCGGCACGACCGACGACAACGGCGGCTTCAAGCTCAGCGGCCAGGGCGCGGTGGTGGCCGAGATCGGCACTTCGGCCAGGCGCTACGACCCGGCCACCGGCAGCGAAACGCCGGTGACGCAGCCACTGGTGTTCCGCGCGCCGGCCGCTGCGAACGGCGTGGTCAGCGCCATCAGCACCGAGCTGGCCGCGCTCATGGAAGACAACGGCGGTGACCTTGCCACGGCACGCACCGCGCTGGCGAAGCGCCTGGGCGTGACGGAAGCGCAACTGCTTGCCGACCACAACAAGCTCGACGACGCGGCCGTCAAGGCCGCGCTGCAGACCGAAATCGAACAGGCCATCGAGCGCATCGCCGACGCGATTGCCGAAGCGCATGACGGCGGCGACGTGGTCAAGGCGATGCGCAACCGCTTCGCGCTCGAGAAGATCCAGAACGTGGTCGTCATCTACGCCGAGAACCGCGGCTTCGACAACCTCTACGGCCTGTTCCCCGGCGCCAACGGCATCCCGGGCGTGACCCCGGCTTCGAGCACCCCGACCCCCGAGCCGCAGAAGGACTTCGACGGCGCCACCTTGCCGGTGCTGCCGCCCGTGTGGTCGGGTGTCACGGCCACCGGACAATTGCCGAAGTACGTGATCACGCAGGCGCAGGCCACGGGCATGCCCAACAAGATGTTCCGCATCGACGACCCGGCGGGCTTCTTCAACACCGGCACGGTGATCGACCAGTCGGTCATCACGCGCGACCTCGTCCACCGCTTCTACAACAACCAGATGCAGATCAACGGCGGCAAGAACGACAAGTTCGCCGCCTACTCCGATGCCGGCGCGCTGAGCATGGGCTACTTCGACGGCAGCCAGATGAAGCTGTGGAAGATCGCGCAGCAGTACACCTTGGCCGACAACTTCTTCATGGGTGCGTTCGGCGGCTCGTTCCTCAACCACCAGTACCTGGTGTGCGCGTGCGCGCCGACCTATCCGAACGCCGATGCCGACAGCTCACCCGCGAAGGCCTCGATCTCGGCCATCGACCTCGATGCCGACGGCAACTTCGTGCGTCTCACGCCGGCGGCGACCTCGCCTGCCTCGGTGCTCAACGGTGCGGCGGTCTACAAGAACGACAGCACCCTCACGCCCAAGGATGCGAAGGGCATGTTCTACGCGGTGAACACGATGCAGCCGGCCTACCAGCCGAGTGGCAACGCACCGGCCGCGAGCGATGCCACCAAGCTCTACGCCGACACGACCAAGGCGACGACGCTCCCGCCGCAGACGCAGACCACGATCGGCGACCTGCTCAACGCGAAGGGCCTCAGCTGGGCCTGGTACGGCGGCGCGTGGAACAGCACGCTCGCCATCGCCAAGGGCGACCGCGCGTTCCCGGCCGCCGTGCCGCCCGCGGCGCAGACGCCGAACTTCCAGTTCCACCACCAGCCCTTCAACTACTACGCGGAGTTCGATCCCGTCGCGCATGCCGACGCGCGTGCCTCGCACCTGAAGGACTTCGACGCCGACTTCCTCGCCGATGCGGCCGCCGGTAAGCTGCCCGCCGTGAGCTTCTACAAGCCGCAGGGCAACCTGAACCAGCACAACGGCTATGCCAACGTGGCGGACGGCGACGAGCACATTGCCGAGGTAATCGCCAAGCTGCAGGCCAGCCCGCAGTGGAAGAACATGCTGATCGTCGTCACCTACGACGAGAACGGCGGCTTCTACGACCATGCCACCGTGCCGAAGGCCGACCGCTGGGGCCCGGGCACGCGCATCCCGGCGCTGATCATCTCGCCCTACGCGAAGAAGGGCTTCGTGGACAAGACGCAGTACGACACCGCATCGACGCTGCGCTTCATCTCGCACCGCTGGTCGCTGCCGCCGCTCGCGGGGCTGGTCGAACGCGACACCGCGCTGCGCAAGAACGGCAGCAAGCCGATGGGCGACCTGACGGCCGCACTGGACTTCGGCAGCAAGTAAGCAAGCAAGCCGCGGCCGCGCGACCGCGAGCACGCAGGGAGCGCGGCCGCTCCCGGGCGAATCTGCGTACCCGCCCCCTTCGAAGCGCAATGCCCAGGCCGAGTGCCTCCTCGTCCATCAGGGTTTCCCGGTTGAAGTTGCCGGAGCGCTTTGCTTAAATGCGGAGAGAAACGCCTTTGCGCCGCTTCTAACCCTGTGGAGGCAATCATGGCGAGACTGGTCATGCGCACGCGCACCAAGCCCTATCCGATAGACATCGGCGGCGAAACGAAATTCATTTGTGGTTGCGGCCTGTCGGCGAACCAGCCCTTCTGCGACGGCACGCACAAGCTGACACGCGATGAGCAGGAAGGAGCGCTCTGCTGGTACGACGCCGATGTGCAACGCAAGGCGATCGCGCACGCGTTCCCCAACATCCGCACCCCGAGCGAATAGGCTCGTCCCCGCACACTGGAAGGCACCATGAGCGAACCGGACTTCACGATGCTGCGGCAGCGCATGCTGGCCGAGATCGCCGCCAAGACGGTTTTCTCGACCACGTATCTGGGCAAGGCGGCGCTGGATTCGAGAGTCATGAACGTCATGGCCAAGGTGCCGCGCCACGCGTTCGTGCCGTTCGAACTGCGGCACTACGCCTACGTCGATTCACCCTTGCCGATCGGCTACCGCAAGACGATCTCGCAACCCTTCATCGTCGCCGTGATGACCGACCTGCTCGGCGTGCAACCGACCGACACGGTGCTCGAGATCGGTACCGGGCTGGGCTACCAGTCGGCGATCCTGGCGGAGCTTGCGCACCGCGTTTTCACTGTCGAGATCATCGAGGAACTGGCCGAGCAGGCCGAGCATCGGCTGACCGACCAAGGACATGCCAACGTCGAGATCAGGATCGGAAACGGCTGCCATGGCTGGCCCGAACGCGCACCATTCGACAAGATCATTGTGACGGYGGCCCCCGAGTTGATCCCGCCGGCGCTGATCTATCAGTTGAAGCCAGGCGGCACGATGGTGATACCCGCCGGGTTGCCTGATGCACAGCAACTAATCCAGCTCAAGAAGGACGCGCAGGGTTCAGTTACGACAAGGGAAATCTTCCAGGTGCTTTTCTCGACGCTCGACGACGTTACCTTGGGGTGAATCGTCGGCTGCGAAACGCACTTGCCAATTCATTCAGGACCGGAACTGTCCGCGCGAAGCGGATGCAGGCATCCGTGATCGAGACGCCGCGCTCGAGCGGCACGCCGGGAACCAGATCCTGTCGGCCTTCCTCGAGATTGCTATCGGTCATGACCTGCTCACTCAGACCATTTGCACGCAGGGCTTCACAACTGGCAACCACGTCCGCGGCCGAATAGTTCGGCGATCATCCACCACGCAGGATCACATGACAGTCGTCGTTGCCGCGGGTCTCGAAGATCGCCGCCATTCCCATCTTGGTCATGCCCATGAAAGCGTGCGGAGCCCTCGCGGCAAGGACCCGTTCGGTCGCGAGCGCCAGTTGCGGAAGTGCTCAGCAGGGACGTCTACTTCGCAGCCGCCTGACGGGCGGCAGTATCCGCGGTGCCGAGGCTGATCTTGCCAGCCTTCAGCGTGAACACATGGACCCACTCGCTGTCGAAGCGGTCCTATTCGGATGCGGCTTCACGCGCTCCCAGCCAAGCACCGTCACGTGATTCGGCCCTTCCAGGAATTCACGCGGTTCGAACTGCTGGATGTCGTCGTTCTGGGCCAGCGTGGTGAAACAGGCCTCCACTTCACTCTTGCCGGTGAACTTCCCCCCGTACGGGATGCCGGTGCTGAGGCTGGCGTGGAACCGCCAGTCCCGCGCGATGAGCACCTGCGGCCATCCCGACGGCGCGACGGGCGGCGAGCCGATGCGCACCGATCCCAGGCCTGGAACTGCCCGTTGTTGACGGCCGCCACAATCAGGCGGCCGTCGGCGCACGCGAACATCTCCGAGGGCGAGGCGATCGGGTTGGTGTTGCCCACCCGCGCCGGCACCCGGCCGGTTATCAGGTAGCCGAGCGCGAGGCGGCCGTTCAGCGCCACCGAGCATCGCCGCATCGACGTGCTGGCCTTCGCCGGTCTCGCGCCGATGGTGGAGGGCGCCCAGCACGCCGATCTCTGCGTAGAGGCCGGTCACGACGTCGGCGATCATGCAGGGCGTGTTCGAGGACCCGCAGACACCGCATCGCGAACTCGCATTGAGCCTGCCGCACAGCCGCGGCGTCGACGTGCCCAGCCTGCGCAGCCCGCTGCGCTTCTCGGCGACGCCGGTGACGCACCGGGCCTCGCCGATGCTGGGCGAGCACAGCGCGCAGGTGCTGGCTGAAGAACTGGAGATCGGGCCGGAGCGGTTGCGAGTGCGCGAGAGCTGGGTGGTCTGAGGCAGGGCTACGCGCCCGGCGCCACCTCCACCACCCCCCTCCTTCGCCGCCGCGGCGAAGCGCTCGTGGTCGGCCCGGGTCTGCCCGGCATAGGCGGTGGCGAACTCGACCAGCGCGTCGTCGAACACATCCGACTTGCCCAGATAGCCGCTGATCATCGCGGCATCGCCCGACTTGGCATGCGCCAGGGCCAGCGCCCAGCCGCACAGCCGCACAGCCGCACAGCCTGCAATACTCGATGAAGCCGCCCGGGGTGGTCCCGCCCGGCTCCAGTTCGATGCCGCCCTTCATGTCGCGCAGCTGCCGGGTGTAGAAGTGCACGCCGTCGATCCGGCCCCAGCCGAGGAAGATGTCGGGCGAACCCTGGATCAGCCGCTGTCCCCGGACCACGCGCTCGCCCTCGTTGGCCGGGGCATGCGCCGGGTCGACATCGCCCGCGAAGGGCGCCAGCACCGAAGGCTGCGCCTCCTTGAGCTGCAGGAACAGGGGTCGTCCTCCTCGCGCCCCTGCATCAGCACGATCCAGCAGCGGGTGCCGACGCTTCCCACTCCGACTACCTTCTGCGCCGCGTCGACGATCCGGTAGCGCGTCAGCAGCAGCCGGCGCTCGGGCGCCCGTGAATCGAGGTAGAGGGCCAGGCAATGGCCGATCGCCTCGTCCACCGGACGCCCCATCGAGGTCAACGGCGAGCGCACGATGAAGGGGCGCTGCTCGATAATCCGGTGCTGCTCGTCGACCAGGTCGGTCATCTTGTCGAGCACCTGCATGTGGGTGCGCTTGCGCGCCTTGTCGAGCACCGCGCCGGCACTCGCTCGCCAGGCCGGCGGCAGCGATTCCACCAGCCGATCGCTGTGGATGGTGTCGTACCAGGTCTCCAGCTGCCCCATGCCGGCATAGCGGCGCATGCGCTCGCGGTAGCTCTCCACCGCGGCCCTCGCGGCCGCCTCGCGCTCGGATTTGTCACCGCCCAGGTGATGGGCGGCCACGAAGGCGCTGGCCGCCAGCCGCTTGAGGTCCCACTCCCAGGGCCCGGGCTGGGTTTCGTCGAAATCGTTGATGGCGAACACCAGCTGCCGCTCGGCCGATGCGAAGACGCCGAAGTTGGCCACGTGCATGTCGCCGCAGGCCTGGACCCGGATTCCGGTGGTCGGACTGGGCGCCAGGTCGGCCGCCATCACCGCGGCCGAGCCGCGCAGGAAGGCGAAGGGCGACCGCAGCATGCGGGCGTGACGCAACGGCACAAGCTGCTGCAGGCGGGTGGCCGCCTGCGCTTTCAGGATGGCCAGCGGGTCGACCTGCGGCAGGCGCTCGAGAGCGCCGTGGCTGGCCCGGGGAACCCGCTCGCGCAAGACCCTGCCGGCGGCCATGCGCTCCTCGACGCTCGGCCGCGGCGCCGTGAAGGGCGCTGGCCAGCGCCTGCGCCCGGCTGCTTTCCCCGGGATCGGGTTCGTCACTCTCGGCACGCGCAATTCTTTGCTCCGGTGTGGCTCCGCCGCACATCATGCCGGAACCCGCAGCCTGCAGGCGCGGCGCTCGAATCAATGCGCGACGCGCTGCCGCCACTCCCGCGGCGAGCAGCCGAAGCGCTCGCGGAATGCGCGGCTGAAATGCGCCGCATCGCTGAAGCCGCGGCCATAGGCGATCTCGCCGACCGTGCGGCCGGCGGCGCGCGGGTCGAGCAAGTCGCGGCTGCAGGCCTCGAGCCGGCGCTCCCAGATGTACTGCGCCGGCGTCACCGGCTCGCTCTTGAACACCCGATGGATCTGGCTCACCGACATGCCGAGCGCGGCCGCCAGCGTGCCAACCGACAGCGCGGGGTCGTCGAGCTTCTCGTCGATGCGCCGCTTGATCCGCGCCAGGTGGAAGGCGGTCAGGTTGCTCAGGGCCGGCGAGCGCGCGGCCGGCAGCGTCTGCAGCCCAGCCACCAGGATGTTGAGCACGCCGTTGGCGACCGCCAGCGCCGAGGCCGGCTGCAGCGCATCGATGTCCTCGTGCAGCGTGCGGATCATGCCGAGCAGCAGGTGGCCGGCGCCCTCGCGGCCCGACACGGTGGTGGCGGTCAGGGCCTCGGTCTGGCGCAGCTCGCTGCGCAGGCGCTCGCCCGGCAGCTTGAGCACGATCTGCTCGAAGGCATCGTCGAACAGCAGCTGGTAGGGCCGCGTGCTGTCGTAGAGCGCGAAGTCGCCCTCCGACAGCACGGCATCGCGCCCGTCCTGCCGCACCACGCCACGGCCGCGGGCCTGGATGCTGACCAGGAAGTAGTCGTCCGACGAACGCGCGATGTGACCGGCCGTGCGCATCACCTTCTGCGGCCCCGATGTGACGACCGAGACATCGAGGCTGGGCAGCGTGTGCTGCTGGATGCTGCCGTCGAATTCGCCCTTGGGGCGATTCCCCGGCACCGGATCGCACGCGAGCTGAACATAGACGTTGCAGATCATGTCGGTCCAGTAGGCGAGCCGCTGCTCGCGCGGAACGACGGCAGTGCTGAGCGTTTGGGTCATGGGGATCCTTCCGGGGACGTGCGAGGAATGGGCCGCTTGCAACGCTGGATCAAGAACGCCGCGAATTCCGGACAAGGCGCTTTCCAGGCGGCGAACTTACGCTTCAAGCAACCCGTGTGYCACCGCGCTAACCCGGATGCGACGGGTCCCTTTCACCCCTCTTGGAGAACGCCATGTCCAGTACCACCCATCCCCGCCTGCGCGTCGCCGCGGTGCAAGCCGCTCCCGTCTTCCTCGACCTCGACGGCACCATCGACAAGACCATCGACCTGATGGCGCAGGCCGCCGGCCAGGGCGTGCAGCTGATCGCCTTCCCCGAAACCTGGGTGCCCGGCTATCCCTGGTGGATCTGGCTCGATTCGCCGGCCTGGGGCATGCAGTTCGTACAGCGCTACCACGACAATTCCCTGGTCGTCGGCTCGCCCGAGTTCGACCGCATCCGCGAAGCCGCGCGCAAGCACCGGATCTGGGTCTCGCTCGGGTACAGCGAGAAGGCCGCGGGCAGCCTGTACATCGCGCAGGCGCTGATCGACGACCAGGGCAATACGCTGCAGACGCGGCGCAAGCTCAAGCCGACGCACGTCGAGCGCACCGTCTTCGGCGAAGGCGACGGCTCGGATCTCAGCGTGATCGAGACGCCGATCGGCAAAATCGGCTCGCTGTCGTGCTGGGAGCACCTGCAGCCGCTCAGCAAGTACGCGATGTACTCGCAGAACGAACAGATCCACTGCGGCGCCTGGCCCAGCTTCTCGCTCTACCGCGGCGGCGCCTATGCGCTCGGCGCCGAAGTCAACAACGCCGCCAGCCAGGTCTACGCGGCCGAAGGCCAGTGCTTCGTGGTCGCGCCCTGCGCCACGGTCTCGAAGGCGATGCACGAGATGCTGTGCACCGATGCCGGCAAGCAGCAGATGCTGCTGGTCGGCGGCGGCTTCGCGCGCATCTACGGGCCCGACGGCTCGCCGCTGGGCAAGAACCTGGCCGAGGACGAGGAGGGGCTGGTGGTGGCCGACATCGACCTCGGAACGATCTCGCTGGCCAAGGCCGCCGGCGACCCGGCCGGCCACTATTCGCGGCCCGACGTCACGCAGCTGCTGTTCAACAGGAAGCGGCGCGAGCCGGTGGTGCTGCAGGGGCAGTCGGAGCCCGAGGCGGCCGCGGCCGAACCGGTGTCCACCCCCGCGGAACCCGCCGCCGCCGCGCGGCAGCCGGTCGCGGCCTGAGCCGCAGAGCCACCGGGACATCGCCATGGAATCCGCCATCGCCGAGCACCTGAAATGCCCGCGCACCCGGCACCGCCGGATCGAGGACGACTACACGCCGCCCTACCCCGTCTGGTCGGCCCGCGCGGCGGCCGACGTCGGCCGGGTGGTGATGGGCTACTTCGGCGTGCAGTCGCGCGGGCCCGAACTGCAGGGCCGCGCCTGCGCCGCCCTGATGAAGATCGCACGCGGCTTCGGTCTCGCCGACGGGCCGGGCCACCATGACCTGGCGCACTTCGTCGACGCCGACGGCTGCGACAACATGATCGCGATCGCCTACTGGAA